>JADGFH010000554.1 GCA_016743925.1 Labilibaculum sp. | reverse complement strand
ATGCAAGCTTTGCAATTGCTGCCAAAACAGAATTGATTTATTGTGTGCTTGGATTGGTATACGGATATATTACTGTTAGTTTAAGAGGTGCTTACGAGAAAAAAGTGAGTAAAGCATAATCTTGTTTATATATGTAAATTTCTTTTTAAGAACATGAATATATCACGCTGATACATATTGTGATATCAGCGTGTAATTAATTAAGAAATAATAGAATATTTATTATTTGGTTCCCTAATTTGGGAACCAAATTTATTTTATAGAGTTTATAATTGTTGCGTAATCTAAATTTTTAATATGCAGTTGATCTTGAATCAAAGCGTAAGTACAGAATCAATTAAATTATTGTGTTTACGTATTAGTGAAATTGGATTTAAGGGATATCCTGTGAAGGATGGAATTACCTTTAAAATAATTATTCCTTATGCAGATGAGGTGAAAATATCCCAGCTTAAGTTTGCTGATGGAATTAAAGATTTGGTTCACATTTCGTCATCTCTTAAATTATCTGGTCGAGATGCTAAAAAATCAATAACCCATTCACTAATGGTCCTTGAGTTATTTAACAAATCATGATCTGTAGGATATTTTATTTCCTGATCTGCAACGGTGGCATCCATTTGCAATTTGCCTCTGTTTTTAGGATTTCCGTCTTCATATCTGTTTCTTTTGTTGTACCCATGATCTTTTCTAGCCTCGGCGCATTTAATAATCTCTTGATTGAATTGATCAAATAACTCTGCTGACATCCACCTTCTTATTGTAACAAACAAGGATGAATCAGAGAGTGGTTCTTCTTGAAATTCACTTAAACCAAGTATGAACTGCATGAATGGGTTTTCTTTTATGGTCTCAATAGTTTCTACATTACTAAGCTTGAGCTTATGTTTTATTAATATTGCTCCAATCACTGTTTGTGGTGACACGCCTAAACGACCAGTCGCAGAGCTCATTGTTTTCATGTAGTAAACAGACAAATGATCCCATGGAATGACTTCGCTTAATTTTACCCAACGATTCTCTTTCGACAAATTATTTTCGAAAGGTGTTTTGAATTCTTCGATCGTTAATTGAGAATGAAATGAATATTTTATTATAAGCGCATAACTTTAAGATAATAAAAATCATGCACACCTACCAGCTGAAAACAGAATAGTTTGCAGAATACCAATAGGTTGGGCGTTTCTAAGTAAGCCCTAACTAGGGCTTATTGAAAAACAAAAGGAGCAAACTTTGCCCGTTTTTCATATCCGCATGTTTTTATGATGCACATTTCCCATATTGAATATGTATTTATTAAACTTATACTCATTTGAGTGAAAGGCATAAAAAATTGCTTCAATCGAAGCAAATTAAGTACAAATATGATACAACTCACCCATGACTGTGATGTGTCAAGTCTTTTAGCTCTAATGTTATTTATGTTGTATCCTCTTTTGGCTTGTCCGAATTTCCCTTCAACATGATTTCTTTCGTTAAATTCAGTCTTCCTCTTCCTTCTTTGATGAGCAGTTTCTTCCTTTTTTTTGTTTAGGGGGACGCCCTAATGGTTTCGCTGTAATTCTTATCCCCAATGATTTAAGAAACGCTCTATTCGCTTTGGTTGCATATATCTGATCTACCTGTATCAAGTTTGGATAATGTCTATGCAATTTATGGTATAATTCTACCGATTTTTTAAAATCAAAGGACTCGTTATAGGCATCCCAACTAATGGTATCTAATCTCGAAAAACCATTTGACAAACTCAAGCCTAACTTTGCACCGAATTCAACCTTTGATTTTTGCTTACCTCTTACAATAGGTCTTACCTGCGGTTGGTGTATGTTGACAATTCGATTATCGCATCTATGAATGTTATTTTCATACATGTAACTTTGCTGAGTAAAAACATGTTGAATAACCCAATATTGTTTGAGCAATTTAGCTGGTAGAGGCAGGCTGTCAAATTTGTCTAACAACTTATTTATGGTCTTAAAATTCCGTCTCAGATATTGAAGCTGCTGTTTGCTACATCGACGAATATCTTTCTTAGATTTTTTCCTCTTCTTTGAAAGATTTAAAAAAAGCCTTACGAGCTTTTCGTCGGTATGTTCGTGGTTTTCTTCTAGAGATAAAGCATCAGATAAAAAATCAATCACCCGTTCACTTATAATACGTGAGTCGTTTAATAAATCATGATCTGTAGGGTATTTTATTTCCTGATCTGCAATGGTGGCATCCATTTGCAATTTGCCTTTATTTTTAGGATTTCCATCTTCATCCTTGTTTCTTTTATTGTGCCCATTATCTTTCTTAGCCTCGGCACATTTAATAATTTCCTGATTGAACTGATCAAAATATTCTGATGATATCCTCTTTCTTATTGTGACAAACAAAGATGGATCAAAAACAGGTTCTTCTTGAAACTCCTTTAAGCCAAGCATAAATTGCATGTATGGATTCTCTTTAATTGTCTCAATGGTTTTAATATCACTCAATTTAAGCTTATGTTTTATTATCATGGCTCCAATCACAGTTTGGGGTGAGACTCTTGAACGGCCAGTCTCCGAGCTCATTGTTTTCATGTAATATACTGCCAGATTATCTCATGGAATGAGTTCACCTAATTTTACCCAACGATTATCTTTAGACAAGTTACACTCAAAAGGTGTATAGAATTCTTCAATGCTTAATTGAGAATGAAATGAATATTTCATCATAAGTTCCTGGCTCTAAGACTCTAAGATGATAAAAACCTTGCGCTTTGATCATTGCAAGATAGAGTATATTGCTGACTAGTAGTAGGTTGGGTGTTTTTCAGTAAATCCTCACTAATTCTGATTTAATAATTTTGAAGAATACTGTACTCCTCTGTCCATTCAAATGTAGCAACTTCATTTTTTCGTTACTCGGTTTTTTAGACATATCCCAACTGAGTTGGGTGAAAAATTTACGAAATCACAAAAGAGTATATTTAAATTAATGCATTCTGATTCTAAGATTACAATTGTTGAGATGGCAAATCAACTGGGTTTGAGTACTACTGCGATCGAAAAAAATATTGTCACATTAAAGGAAAAGGGTTTTGGACTATTAATTTATAAGTAATTTTTATCGAAGCTTCCTTTTAAGCTTCCTCATGTCTTTGCTAACTTTTTCATTAACAACTTTTGAGTAGATCTGAGTCGTACGAATATTCTTATGACCAAGCATTGAACTGATGGATTCAATAGGAACTCCATTAGCAAGAGTAATTGTCGTCGCAAAAGTATGCCTTGCGATATGAAAGGTTAGATTTTTATCAATAGATGCCAGATCTGCTAACTCTTTTAAATAAGCATTTAGTTTCTGGTTGCTAAAGCTGGGGAAAATATGATGCTCCGTTTTCTTTCCTGGATGGTCGACATATTTCTTAATTAAATTGTGAGCTTGAGTGAGTATTGGAATATTGGATGGTGTTTTTGTCTTTTCTCGTTCCAGTAAAATCCATAAATTACCATCGATTCCAATTCGTATATTTTCTCTGGTAAGGTTTGAAACATCAATATAGGCTAGACCCGTATAACATGAGAAAACAAAAATATCTCTGACAACCTCTAATCGAGGAAAAGATAGTTTTAAGTTTTCAAGATTCTGTAATTCCTCTTTGTTAAGATAATCTCTTTTTACCTCTATTAATTTTGTTTGATATTTTGCAAATGGATCTTTATCTAACCATTCATTTCTAACGGCTAGATTGATTACTTTGCGCATATTTTTCAAATATTTATAGGTGCTGTTATTATTGCATTTTCGAACTGTTTTAAAGTAGTGTTCAAAGTCAATAATAAATGAGTACTTAAGACGTGTTAATGGTATATCATTTAGCTTGTATTGATGCTTTAGAAATCTTTTAACATGGTCAAAGGTTGTGATATATCTTTTTACAGTTGCTTCAGCAAATGAGATCCCTTGCAATTCTTTTATCTGTTGGTTATGGTATTCAAAAACCTGGAGTAAAGTTTTTTTGTTTTCTTCAATACCTAAAAACCGAGCTTTTAATTTCTTTGCAGATATGAGTTCCCCATTTTTCACCATCTCTGTATGATGGTCATAAATACTGTTTTTTAAGACATCCAAAAATTTATTGAGTTGTCCAGCACCTTTCTTCTTAGTTATAGCTTTATTGAGCTTGCTATCCCAGTCTTGAGGATTAATAGATCTACCTGTAGAGATTTCAACACGTTCATTATCTATAGAGAAACGGATGTAGATTGGGGCTTCTCCGAGCTTATTAGATCTGTTTTTTCGAATGAGAAAACTAACGTTTAGTGTTGAAAATGTATTCATGTGGCTGTATTATTGAGTTATACAGGGCAAACATTTTTTTGAATAACTAAAATAGAAGCAATAATGTTTAGTAAATTTAATGAAAAATCAGCATCTTTCAAATTATATTTTCAGAGTTGATTTAATTTAATACGTTTTGATTCAGTTTGTTATGAGGGAATTGGTGAACAGGTGTAGGTTTGGAATTTGTTCACCCGATAGTACACCTTCCTATTGACTTTAGATGTATTAGAATGAAATGGGTGAAAACAGAAA
>JADGFH010000553.1 GCA_016743925.1 Labilibaculum sp. | reverse complement strand
TTTCTGTAAGGGGAATATTGTTTTTGGATGCCTTAACTTGAATAATTAACATTAGTACTATAACGAGAATTGTTGATAATTTTTTCATGATTATTTGATTTTAAAATTTGACTGTTTATGATTATTTCTTTAGCTATTAAAAGCTTGAGACATCGTAAGCCGAACTGTTTTTAAGAGAGATGAAGATTCCGACATAAAAAAAGCGACTTCTTGAATTTTTAATGACTTGGTTTTTATATACTCCTTGGTTATTTGACGATTTTGAGTAATTGTATCCGTAAATATTATCACGACCAAGAACATTAGTAACTGAGGTGTATAGAATCACCTTTTCGTTTAATATAAAAGTCATGTTAGCATCTAAACTGTGATAATCTGAAGTTTTAGAATTAATAAAACCTTGCTTGTTAGGGTTCTTAAATGGTCGTCCGCTAGCGTAGGTGTGTGTAACACCAATATGAGTTTTAATGGAAGGAATGGAATACAATAAAGACAAACTTGCATTGTGATTTGTTGAAAACAACGGAATCGATTCTTCTAGGTAATCTTTATACAATCTTTTTGAATCGTTATAAGAATACGATAGGGTATATTTCAAGCCAAGGAGATTGCTCTTTCCTGATAGATATAGGTCAATCCCTTTGCTCTTTCCATATCCATGCGAGGTATAAATGTCATTTTGTAACCAAGCTAATCTGTCGTATTTCTTTTTATAGAATTCAACTTTTAAGAGTGTTCCGTCGAGATCGTATGAGCCACTCAAAATGTAATGAAGACAAGATTCTTGTTCGGTAAGCTCATTTCTTGAAAAAAGCACATCGTTTTCTTGTTCTTGGAAATACTTTCCAACAATTGCCGAAGTCTGAAAACCATTTTTTAAATAATTAAGTGAAATTCGAGGTGCAAGATTCCAATTTTTATAAAGCTCGGAGTATTCGATTCTAGCAGAAGTATTTGCGTATAGATTTTTCTTTAATTTGAATTGATGATCCATATAACTTGCAAACAAGTTGTGACTTAGCTTATTTTTCATTTGAACTGTACCTGTGGGATCGATGTATTTCTGATCGGCGGATTTTAGATATCCTTCTATGCCACCGCGAAATTTATAGAATTTAGAAATGTTTTTGGTGAGCTTTGCTTTTACATGAACTTCTCCTTCGTTATTTGAGAATGAATCACCAACTAGTGTCGCATTTTGGTATTGATTTGTTGCATACGAATATGCTGCCCCTAAAAACCACTGGTAATTCTTTTTGGTGCGGATCGTAAAGGTTGAGTTGATGTAGTAATTGTCTCGAGAAAGATCGAAGTCTCGTGTTGGTGTATTATTTAACTCATCTGTAATCTGATGAATGAAGCCCGTTTTGTCAAACCCGAAATACAACTTATGAACTGAGTTCTTGCTTACTTGTGTTTTAAGTTGAAGTTCAGATCCTAAATTTCTGTAATCCTTTTTCCAATTGTAACGATCTGGAAAAAGCTTGTTGTAAAAGCCTAAATTGGTATAGTTTACATTTGCAGAAAGTGACATTTTTTTCCATGCGTAGGTTCCTCCACCGCCAATACTTAAAGGAGACACATTCACGCCCAATTTAGTATTTGAAGAAACATCCTTTGTTTCCATTGGTAATACGGAAGACAAAGCCTGTCCGTATTCTGAATCATATCCGCCAAGTGAAAAATTAATACCCTTGAACAAAAAGGAGGAGAACCGAGCGCGTGATGGCGTATTTTCGGCAGTTGAAGTGAAAGGAAAGAGAACATGCATTCCATCAATAAAGGTTTGCGTTTCGCGGCTTTCGCCTCCACGGATGTATAATTTACCATCTTCACCAACCTTTTGCGTTCCAGGTAAAGATTGCAATGCGCCATAAATATCGCCATTAGAACTTCCTGTTAACACAACATCTAAAGCATCCATTTTTTTAACCGTTCTACTTTTACCAATACTAAAGGTGCTTGCCATAATTAGCACTTCATCTAAGCCTAGTTCTTCCTGGTCCAATGATATTACTAAACCGGTCATTTGATCAACTAAGGATGTTCTTTCATTGGTTTTATACCCAAGGCAACTTATAACTAAAGTTTGTTCTCCTGTGGCTGTACTTTCAAATTCGAACAATCCATTAAGATTTGTCGAGGAGCCTTCAATGCTTCCTTTGATATAAACATTAGCACCAATTAAAGGCTGCTTGTTTTCATCAAGTACTTTTCCACTAATATGAGTCTGAGCATTCAGACAAAGTAATTTCAGTAGTAAAATTCCAGTTATGCAAATCGTTCTTTTCATCTTTCTTGTCATTAAGTTTTGTTCTGCTGACACTACAATGTTACAGTGCTAAATTGCAATGATCAAATATTTAGGTTCCATGTCTAGAATAAAGGATTAATGACTAAGGTGAGTGATGAGTGAATTCGATTTGTGATGAATGACTAAGCTGTTTAGCCTGTTTTGTAAGGCTTTATTGCTGCAGAGACTAATTGTGAAAATCATTTACACAGCAGTATTGCTCCTGTGAAATGTTGAGATATGTCTTGATTTGTTTTATATTTTTCAGAGAAAAAAGGGACAAAAAAAGCCCCGATCATTTGATCGGGGCTCGTACTAATATTTTAGAGATCTTTATTCAGACTTCTTTCTGTAGTCAAGACCTAATTCAATCATTTGTTCTTCAGCAATTGTAGATGGAGAATCAATCATCACATCACGACCTGAATTATTTTTAGGGAATGCAATTACGTCACGAATTGATTCAATTCCTGCAAATAGAGATGCCAAACGGTCAAATCCGAAAGCGATTCCGCCGTGAGGTGGTGCACCATATTGGAAAGCATCCATTAAGAAACCAAATTGATTTTGTGCTTCTTCATCAGTAAATCCTAAATGCTTGAACATTTGTGCTTGAAGATCGGTATCGTGGATACGAATAGAACCACCACCAATTTCAACACCATTAATAACCAAATCGTAAGCATTAGCGCGAACTTTTCCAGGATCAGTTTCCAACATGTGGAAATCTTCTTGCTTAGGAGAAGTAAACGGGTGGTGCATGGCATGGAAACGCTCAGACTTCTCGTCCCACTCTAATAATGGGAAGTCAACTACCCACATTGGAGAGAACTTATCGTTATCGCGTAAGCCTAACTGAGAACCCATTTCTAAACGTAATTCGCTTAGTTGAGGTAAAGTCTTTGCTTTTTCACCAACCAATACTAAAATTAGATCGCCTGGCTTAGCCTTACAAGCTTCTGCCCATTTCTGTAGTTGCTCAGCTCCGTAAAATTTATCAACCGATGATTTAAATGAACCATCCGCATTGTATTTAACGTAAACTAATCCTTTAGCTCCAACTTGTGGTTTCTTTACAAAATCGGTAAGAGCATCTAATTGTTTACGAGTATATGTTGCACATCCTTCAGCACAAATTGCTCCAATGTATTCTGCGTCATCAAAAACTTTAAAGTCGTTTCCTTTAGCAATAACGCTAAGGTCAACAAACTTCATATCGAAACGAATATCTGGCTTATCGTTACCATAAAATTCCATGGCATCAGCATATTCCATTCTAGGAAACTTGTAATCGATATTTACATTTTTCAATTTATTGAATAAATGCTTGGTCAAACCTTCAAAAGTATCTAAGATATCATCTTGCTCAACAAATGACATTTCGCAATCAATCTGAGTAAATTCTGGCTGACGATCGGCACGTAAATCTTCATCACGGAAACATTTTACAATTTGATAGTAACGGTCGAAACCAGAAATCATCAACAATTGCTTAAATACCTGTGGCGACTGTGGCAATGCATAAAATTCACCTTCATTCATTCTCGAAGGAACAATAAAGTCACGAGCTCCTTCAGGAGTAGACTTAATTAAAACAGGAGTTTCGGTCTCAATAAACTCTAATTGATCCAAATAGTTACGAACCTCAATACCCATTTTGTGACGTAAAACTAAATTTTCACGAACACATGAGCGACGTAAATCTAGGTAACGATATTTCATTCTCAACTCATCACCACCATCAGTATTGTCTTCAATGGTAAATGGAGGGATAACCGATTTGCTTAAGATGTCAAGTTTGTCAGCGATAATTTCAACCTCTCCAGTAGGGATTTTACCGTTCTTACTTTGTCTCTCTGCAACTTTTCCAGTAATCGAAACAACAAACTCACGGCCTAATTTTCTAGCCAATTCGCAAAGCTCAGGATTGTTTTCCATATCGAAAACAAATTGAGTAATACCATATCGATCACGAAGATCAACAAAGGTCATTCCACCCAAATTACGTGCTTTTTGTATCCAGCCGCTTAGCGTTACTGTATCGTTTACATTCTGAATTCTTAATTCTCCACAAGTATGAGTCCTGTACATCTTATATCATTTATTGATTCAATCCAATCTAGTTAAGAGTAATACCGTTCCAATTATTGATTTACTTTCAATTACTAGTATTTTTATTCTATTAGATAAAATAAAGTCCGTAATTGATTAGTAATCGGTCTTATTCCTATTTTGTTAACTTTGCGAAAATACTAACAATTTGCGAAATTGAATAAG
>JADGFH010000552.1 GCA_016743925.1 Labilibaculum sp. | reverse complement strand
CAATCATATCAGACTAAATTAAAAAAGCTTACTAGATAAAAAGAGATTTACTTTAAGAGTAAAAATTGGATTTAAATCAATAAGTTGGTACCTTTAATCTTAGAAATGAGCTACTAATGAATAGCTATTAATTTAGAGACAAAATCGAGACCATAAAAAATAATAGTTTTTATGTGCTTGAAAATAAGCGTTTAAGAGAATTTACGGTGCTCTTTTTCTGGGCACATATAAAAAAAGCAGAGAGGTAACTCTCTGTTTTTAAGACGTTCCCCAACGTGCTGGCGTTAGGTTCAATCAAAAGTTCAATCACTTTTTTTGAAAACCTACGCAATGAAGAACACATATTCAGAACCTAAATTATTTCCAACTGATCGGAATATTAAAAAGTCATGGTTCGTTGCATTCCGATTTACTGACCCAAATACAGGTGATCGTAAGCAATTTCAATTTCGAGGTGATATCAATCATCACAAATCAAAACAAGATCGTATCATAGAGGGAACTTCTCTTTGCAGTGCTTTGCTGGTAATGCTAAAAGAGGGGTGGAATCCGTTTACCGATGAAACCGAAAAGGAATATGATCGCAAAACCTTGCATGATCTCTTAGACGACATGCTTTTGATTAAAAAAAGCACTTTAAAAGTGAAGTCTTACCGCACTTATTCGGATGCAAAAAATATTCTTCAAAGGTGGATGATAAAAAAGAGAATGAAAAGCTTTCTACCTTATGCTTTTACGCCTAAAATAGCGAGGCAATTTGCTGATTATTTATTGACTGAAAGAAAGTATCAGGGAAAGACTTTTAATTCAATGATCGGATTTTTAAAGACCTTTTTTAATATGCTTATTGCTCGTGAGCTTATGGAAAAGAATCCCTTTGCTAAAATTGAAAAAATGGCTCATGATATTGGGAAAAATCATGCGTTTACGAATCTCGAAAAAAAGAAACTGATTGGGTTATTGAAAGAAAAAGACAAGCCGTTGTATGGATTTATTAATTTCATGTATCATGGCTTTATAAGACGTTCGGAAATTGTACAGCTTAGGGTGAGGGATGTGGATTTTGCAAACAGAACTATTATAATAGGTTCCAGAATTTCGAAAAACAGAAAACAGGAAAGTGTTTCTATACCAGAAGGGTTACTTCCTGTTATTAAAGAGATGAAACTAGAAAATTATCCAGAAGACTATTTCATTTTTGGGCATGGTTTAACACCAAATACAAAGATGTACAAAAAGCCCGATTCAATCACTGCTAGACATCGAAAGCACTTGAATAAATTAGAAATATCCTCTGATAAAACTTTATACAGCTGGAAACATACAGGGGTGTGTGATTATTTTTTAGCAATAAAAGATCCTTACGTTATTATGAGACAATTGAGACACCATGATCTCACAATAACCATGATCTATTTAAAATCATTAGGGTTAACTCCAAATGTGGAAATGCAATTAACTAAAATTGTGCTATAATTTAAATTACATCGGCCCTGGGTACAAAAACCCTCGTAAACTTCAATGTTTACGAGGGTTTTATTTTTTTGGGGAACGTTTGAGAGTATTAATTTCAATTAGAAATTAATGGGAATTATCAAAAGCAAGCGTTTTTATCTTATAAAAGGAGTTCCTTTAATCTATTAGTAAATTCTTTTCTACAACTAAATTCCATTTTAAGAGGGGCTTATCTATTATGAGATAGTTAGTAATGGAATTCAGAGAACTGAATCTTAGTCAAGTTTTTTTTATTGTTTTACAAATTGTTTTTTAGCTTAAAATCCTCGTCGATAAGGTCTTTTTCTAGCAAGTCTCAATGGATTTTTAATTGCCCTATTTGAAATCCCTTGCTTATGTCCAATTATAATATCTCGAATATTTGGAATTATGATATTTACCAACTCATCGAATCCATTGTCATTATGAACCTTGATAAATTCTTCACGAGAAAAAGGTGTTAAGTATGCTTCCCCCTTAATGAGCACAGGAAGTAAAAACCATAATCTCGAATCGTCTAATTCATGAAAATCAAAGAAGACAGGAGCTTCACTATTATGCCATTCTTTTAATAGCCTTGAGTCTTCTGGGAAGTTTATCTTACGAATGTTCACATTATCTACTGGAGCTTTAGAACTATCTTCTAAAATAGCTTGAAACTGTGTTCTATCTGTTTTTCTTCTTAAACCATCTATTACCCATACCAATTTAGGATAAAAGGTATCTCTGGATCGACGTTCATCAGGTTTGATGTAAGAATGTTGGAATTCTAGAACCCAGCCTTTATCTGTTTTCACATCTGCAATATGCTTTTCTCCTTTTGCATCAAATTGTACTACTTCTTGCCATTCTATTGGAAATTGACTTTTCCATTGTCTATGCCATTCCGTTTCATTTTCCCACCAAATGTCGCAGTTCTGAGTTCCTTTATGTGACCAATGATTGATTTTAACTTCTCCACATTTTGCAACTAATTCAGAACTACAACTCGGACAAATGCCTCTAAGACTTTTTAATGCTTCGGTTTTTCTTCCTTCTACTAGTGCATATTTCATAAACTAATTCTTATTTTTCAATTGCAAGGTACAATTGCAATACAACGGTTCCTGTAAGAGCAGTAGCCGATTATATGGCACTTTCTTGTTGATATACAAGAAAGTTTAAGCGGATTACAACTTCGGAATTTATTGCTGATTCGGCTATTATTTTTATAAGTTTTTAGTAGCTGCTTTTACTAGTCTAATTTATCAAATAATTTTGTTTTCATACTACCTGCTAATACTGAATATGGATAATTTGATGAATCTAAATTGTATCCAATAAGCAAGTATCCTTTTACATTTTCCTTTTCTTCAATAAGACACACAATATCATTTATTACCCTGTCTCTGGTTTCTCTATCCGTATCTTTATATGGATAGCCAACAAGTATGTATTTTCTTCTTTCCGGTCCAAAATGCATGAAAAGATAATTGTGCTTTTTCTCACATTCATCATTAATGACCATACCCTTTAATTGTTTTAATTTTTTTTCATATTCAATTTGGTCTTCTTTTGGCTGATTCAGTAAAATAAATGAGGAAACTAGCCAATTTTTAGAACTCGACTCGATTTTCCTTAAAAGGTCAGACCAATATTCTGTTTTTTGTAAAGTTGGTTTCTTGACTTTAACCTTTCTATGTTTTCCAATAAAATAAGGGTCTAGTTCTTTTGATTTTAAAGTTAAATCTATGTGAAAATTCTCATCAAACTCGGTTTCCCCTATATTAAACCCATTATCTAAATAAAAACCGAATAAATCCATTTCATCACCTTGAAAATTAACATGAGCTTCAAATTCCCTTCTACGTGATAGATAATGTATTTTTTCAGCTTGTGTTGTCAAAATTTCAAAAATGATTTCTAAATCGGTATAGCTTATTGATGGTGCAAGTTCACTTAGTTTATGAGATATAATTTTTGCCGATATCAGTTTCTTTAGATTACAGCCAATAGAACCTAAATTTGAAAGAGTTACCCCTAATGGCACGTAAAATCTAATTTTTGAGCTATCAATATTATTTACCGTTCCTGATTTTGTTTTAAGTTTATGAAGCTCAGGATTCTCTTTTAAGAAATTCTGAAAACGAATTGCTTGCTCGGAAGGTTCTACAACTAATTCTTTCATAGTTTTAAAAAGCCGTTCAGGAGCACCTCGCTTGGCAGGAGGAGATATTGTTCCAGATTTACACTCGATAATAATTGCAAACTCTTCAATTAGTACTATTAAATCATTCTCATATAATTTATCATCATCTTTCCGTTTCCATAAGCTACCCTTAAATACCTGTGCTTTTGGGAAAGATTTTCTCATTAAGTTTTCGACCTTCTCTTCCAAATATTTGCCTTTAGCTGAAAGATACTGCTCCTTTAATTTTGTATTTTGTGATATAAATAATTCAAGAATATCTAATGACTTATGACTAAACATATGCGGTATTACAGAGAAGTATTTTTCTTCATCTATCTTAATAAACGGTTTTAAATGAACAGGGTTATCTAAAAATATATAATCCTTGTTTTTCTCTGATAATTCACCTATGTGGTAACTTAGTTTATCTAAAATGTCTGAAATCTCGATTTCTGACATTTTATTTGATAAATGATTAAACACTTCTGTAATGCTGTGAGAATAAACATCAGACAAAAAATAATCTGAATGTGCTAAAAACATAGCCTTAAGATTTTTTACATTTTTGCCTACAAGTGACCAAATTTCTTCTCTTTGAGCTGTATTTGTTTTATCGACATGAGGAAATGCTTCTTCATATTTCGTAAAAACATCACTGTGTTTTTTCGGAATTGCAAAATTACGTGTCTTTTTAAGGTGATTATTTAATTTATTCTCACTTAATTCTATTACTCCCGATAATAAATCTAATAGATGACGTGGAATAAAACCAATACTATCTTTAAACACTGTTTCAACAAGATTTGCTAATTCTAAGGTGATTTCATCCATTTGGTGAACATACGCCCAGTTTCTAACTGCTAACGTATGTACCATCATTTCTGTTCTAAGTACTATCGCGCTTATAT
>JADGFH010000551.1 GCA_016743925.1 Labilibaculum sp. | reverse complement strand
GATGAGGGTATCGCTCAGCATACTGAGAAGGGAACTGTCTTTGAATGGTTCAACTATTACAAACAAACAATTATTCTCGTACTCAGTGGATTATTATTCGTAATAGCTTACTCTCCTTTTCCTGATGGATACTTAAGAAAAGGCTTTATCGTGGGACTACTGTTATTAGGATTTGGCTACCGAAGTTTTCGAATTCGAAGCTAAATCTATTTCACTTTTACCAAAACCAGTTAATAGGCGTGCAACAATGAACATGAAGTTCCTGTTTTCCTTTACAATATTATTAACTTTCTCAGCGTCTGCTGAAATTCATAAATGGGTTGATAAAGAAGGGAAAGTCCATTTTAGTGACAGAAACAAAAAGGGTCTGAAAACACAAACACTTCAGTTCAATGACAAGTATTCCATTCCTGAAGTAGAAAAACTGGAGCCTATAAAATATCAACATAAGAAAAAAAATCGCACGATATCAATTGCTTCAATCATATTAGATATGCCATCGTCATCATTTGAAAATGTGCGAATTGGCAGAGTTACCTGTGGCCAACCGGTCGACCTTTATTGGACAAAAGGAGTTGTTGATTTAAAAAGCAGACGACTGGGGGAAATTATTTCAACCGCCTTTAAAGAGGCCAATTACGCGACAGAAGTATCACTCGGTTCAACAGCGGCAGGTGGAAGCCTGGAACTTCGTGCAAAGTTAAAGAATATTAAAATGAATGTCTGCGCAAAAAAATATAATCCAAAATTAACGAAAAATGCATCATATGTTAAAGTTTCCTGGACATTGTATGATCCCGTTTTAAATAAAAAAATTGATACCTACATAACTTCAGGCTCTCATAACGCCCTGGGATTGTCCTACATAAAAGATGGTAGTCAATTTAGTTTTGCTCAAGCGATGAAAGTTAGCGCAACCAATTTATTAGCTATGCCAGGTTTTGCATATCAGATAAAACCTGGCAATTTATCGGCTATAAAAACAAAATTTAAAAAAGAGCTAGTCATCAATTATAATTTTGGTCATGGAGACAGAAAGTTCAGGAAAATAGTAAAACAACTTAAGAACAACTCTGTCATCGTAAAAACAAAAAATGGACACGGAAGTGGTGTCATCATCAACAAAGAAGGCTACGTATTAACCAATGCTCATGTTATTGGCGATGAAATGGACCTTAAAATTATGCTCAATAAAAAACAATATGACGCAAAATTCATAAGAAAAGAGCCCGTTAGAGATGTTGCGCTATTACAAATCAAGAATTTTCCGGAAAGTAATTTTGTAATCAAACTGTCGAAAAATGAAGTTTCTGTAGGCGATGAACTCTATGTTATTGGTACGCCGCTCAAAATTGAGTTTAGCCACAGCATTACAAAAGGAATTGCATCCGCGATTAGAGATATATCTGGACTTCCTTATATTCAGACAGACGCCGCAATTAATCCGGGTAATTCAGGAGGCCCGGTTTTCAACTCTGCTGGCGAGCTAATCGGACTGACCGTATCGGGAATATTTACACGAAGTGGAGCCAGTCTCAATATTAACTATCTGATCCCCATTAAGGATGCAATATCTTCATTAAAAATGAAAAATACAACAACTCAATCAAGATTAACCAGTCATACTGGGCCTGACAATAAATCAAACATAACAATAAGCGATAAAGTACAGCAAGAGCCAGATGATTTTTCAGACATAAAAACCAACGATAAAGAAAAGGTATTATTTGATATTATTGACGAATGGTTGAGCGAACCAGTAATAAAACTATTCTAAATTCAGAAGGCAGGAAGTCACACAAAAACGATCAAATTATGATAATTACTTTGTGATAACGACCTTTCAACGATTACTTTTTGATCAACATTGAAAAATACTCAAACCCGACTGATGATATGACAAAACGCCACATCATCAGTACTGTCGAGATTTATATTGAATCAATAAATGCCGCTGGTGATACCTTGAACCTTCTTGCAAACTCTTTTACATGCCTTAAAGTTAGTGACCGCTTACCATTTAAAAGCTCTGACACAACTCCCTGGCTTCCAACTTCCTTTAGGTCTGATTGACGAATTCCATGTAGTTTAACCAGATATTGAAGTGCCCTTAAAGCCCCTTGATGCTCTTGCGCCAGGAATATACCTTCATATTCTTTAGCAGCCCGCGACATAGCCTTAATTAAACCAGCCAGAGGACTATTTGGCCTATTTTCAACAAGCTCTATCGTCTGTTTGAGATTCTGTAGTAACGCTTCATAATCTTCCTGATTTTTCGGTGTATCTACAATTGGTGCTACCATTTTCCAGTGGATGACAGCTCTTTCTAAATTTTCTTGCATCTCTAAATACCTCTCTAATGGTTTCCAGGCTTTATTTCTTCAATATAAGCCACTTGTGATTCAAAATTAATCAAGGTGTAAACAAGTAAGGTTGATTCCGGGATTGGAAATTTATACTTAAAATTGAAACCTCTCATATCCCCAAAAGTCGCACGTAACTCTTCTTCTGAATGAAAATTACTCTGACTTAAAATTTGATACCATCCTTGAAGATTTTTAAAAGCCGCAGGATATCTCACCTGAGCCTCTTTGATTTTATCGACAGCAACAACGTTCAATCTAATATCTCCAAAATTGAGTGAGCTAACAGCGTACATCTTCATTTTTCTTCTTTAAAAGCAGCATTTAATATTTGTTTATTACCCTGATTGTTTTTCAATCAACACTGGCAACATCAATACCGAACTTAACTCGAACAAGAAGTAAAACAAGTTCACTAACGAAGATAACCAAAGCAAAGAGAGAAATCGAATAAATTGAGATAAAACAAGATAACCTATTGAAAACATGAGAGATAAATTACTATAAACACATGAGATTATTCTGCATGAAAAATCCATTTATAACATAAGTGATACTATTGATGAGTTTTTTATAAAATTAATTGAATTCATAAAAAAAAAGCTAAAGGGCAAAAAACATTAATATGATTCGTTACCCTTTAGTTCGATTCAACAAAATTATATTCGGCCAATCTTATTTTTTTGACTTCTTTGAATTATTATTAGAGTTTTGGTTTGTTTCTCTTAACCCAGCGTCATTACGAGCTCCTCTGGGACCGTTAAGACAATGAGGATAGTCATGGCACGCAGGTGCAGTCGGACCATAAAAGAAACGGTCAAACAAACTCGAAGATTCACTTCCCTGAGGGGCAGATTCATTTGCACCAGCGGAAACAGAGCAACTTAATGACATTGCAATTAATAATAGAGATAATTTATTTAACATATGATATTCCTTTAATAAACGATGCAACAGGCAAAATTACCTTGTAGAATCATGCCGTTATTGAAGAAATTAGACCACTAAATAATTAATAAATAGATATAAACGAATATAAACAGGAAGCCAGAGCAGTATAAACACTACACCGGTTTGCGGCAATAAAAAGAACATCTCAAAAGAAAATAGAAGAGTAACTACACTATAAAGGGAGTTACTCTTTTGATCAGGTTGTAATTACACCTGATTAAAACTAACTAATCAGAATCTTGCGAACTATCAGAAGCCTCTTCTGCTTCTTCGAGCTCATCCTCATCAATCATTTTGTAACCACGCAGTCCATTCATGCAATGTGGGTAATCATGACAAGGTGGTGCATAGGCTCCAAATAAAAACGTAAAAACACTTGATTGTTTTTCATTTTGCTGTTGAGTGCTTTCCTGAGAGTTATTCGCTGATACGGAACAAATCACCGAAAAAGAGAATAAAAACAAAGCAATTTTTTTAAACATAATTTATCCTTTAATTGAATTATTGAGTTACATACGCCAAATTAAAATAGCTCAACTATTTTGCTATTAAATTTATAATTAGCCTAGTAAACAATAAATAAACAAAGATAAATAACGCCAAAATCTCAAACCAGAATATAAAAACAGGGTAATTAATAATTTCTTCTAATTGCCTGAATTGAGAACAAAGTATTTCATATCGGTATTACCCTGGGTAATAGTATCGGTATATATTAGTTGTTTCTCTCGGTTAAAACTGAAAAGCCTGGCATTGGATTCCAAAATTATAGTTTTATTTCCCGTTGTTAAATTCAGTTTTACTATATTGCTTTTTGTTTCATCTTTTTCAACATAAATTAAATGGTCATCATCAAGAACATCCCACTCATCTGAGCGGGTTAAATAACCAATTTCCTTTATTTTAACACTCGAATTATTAGCAAAATTGTACTTATACAAATAGGGATCTTTTTCTTTGAAATAATAAATACAGCTTTCTACTCTGCACGGGCGAGCCGTTATCCCTTTAAACATAAGCCATTTTTTCTCTGGTGCCGCTAATTCTCTATATTCAATATTCCAATTGCCATCATACTGAATTGAATAAAAAAATCGATTATTACGTACGTCAAACACTGGGTTAATATGCAGTTGATCAGAGTAATTCTCTGAATTAAAAATTAACTCACCCTGTTTATCAATAATATTAGTTTGCCCACTTTTGTTAAACATAATCAAATCATTCTGCGGTGACGTAGATAGCCACTGAATATCGTAAGCCTCACTAA
>JADGFH010000550.1 GCA_016743925.1 Labilibaculum sp. | reverse complement strand
ATGTTCTATAGTCTGCATTTATTTCAATATACTTATGCCCTAAATCACATCCATAAGCAGTAAATTTTGCATTTCCTAAACCAATATCGCAAGTTATTTTGAATTCATTATTTTTAAGTACTTCTAATGCTTGTTCCTCTACATCTTTATCAAATACTATTTCACCTTTTTTAAATACAACAACATTATTATAAGAAATAATTAGTTGTTCTTCACAACATTGTATTTGTGATGCTCCAATAGTTGAAGCTATTCGTCCAAAATTTGGATCTTCTCCGAATAATGCCGTTTTAACTAATAGTGAGTTTGATAAAGCTTTTGCAGCAGTTTGTGCTTCTTTTTCATTTATAGCATTAATAACTTCAAAAGCAACAGATTTTTTTGCACCCTCACCATCTCTTACCATTAGTATTGCAATATCGTGCATAACTAAGTGTAAAGCTTCTTGAAAAGCTTCTTTGTTATACGAGTTTGATTTTTTATTACTTAAAAGCATAATTGTATCATTTGTAGAAGTATCACCATCAACTGATATAGCATTAAAAGTACTATGACTTGCTTTTTTTAATGCTTCTTTCATATGCTTTTTTGGAATGGAAGCATTTGTACAAATAAAACACAACATAGTTGCTAAGTTTGGATTTATCATTCCAGCACCTTTAGCAATAGCACCTATTTTAAAAGAACTTCCATCTTCAAGTTTTACTTCATACATAGATGTTTTAGCATAAGCATCTGTTGTCATAATAGCATGACTTAAGGATTCACCATTTTTTGCAGACAAATCAAAAGTATTAGCACTTGTTATAATTTTATCAATTGGTAAATGATTTCCTATTACACCAGTTGAACTCATAATAGGATTTATGAATTTATTATTTAAAGATGAAAATATTGTATTAATATTTTTTATACCTTGTTTACCAGTCATTGCATTTGCATTTTTTGCATTAATTAATACAAAGTTAGTTTTAAAATTAGTAGGATACAAAGCATAATGCTTTAAAGGAGCTGCTTTAAATGTATTACTTGTAAAAAGTGCTTCAACTTCACATAAAGTATCACTGTAAATAAAACCTAAATCTTTTTCTTTATTTGCCTTTAAATTAGCATGAATTCCATCACAAAAAAAACCATCAATTTGGTCAATGTAACCCTTAATTGGAAAAATTAAAAACATTTTATAGGTTCTTTGGTTTATTTTTTTGAAGAATAATTCTTTTTGCTTTTGCTATACCTCTTTGATTACCTACTAATAAAAGTTTGCAATTTGCTTTTACTACACTTGTTCCTTTTGGCATTTGAATAAAATTACCTTTTTCTTCTGTGATTCCAATAACAGATACTTTCATTTTATCTCTTAAGTGCACATCTTTTAATTGATTATTAACAAGCCATGAATCTTCATTTACATAAACTTCTTCCATATCAATAGGAGTGTCAGGTTTATATAAAAACTCATCTAAAACATTTTCCATATCAGGACGTATTGCCATAGCTGAAACTCTCTTTGCCATAAGTGCTGGAGTTGCTACAACTTTATTTGCACCTAATTTTTGAAGTCTAATTTTTTCATTTTGTGTTTCAGCATTTGAAATAATTAAAAAAGGCAATCTTCCTAATTCTTTTTCATAAAGCCGAACTGATGCTATTAGAGTAATATTATCTGAAATATTTTTAGATAATGATATTACACCTTTTGCAGAACTTAAATGTGATTTTAAAAAAGCAGATTCTTTATATGGTTCATCTTTTATAAAATATGGATATCTATGTTCTTTAGCTAATTTTTCCATATTGTCACTTGGATCTACAACTACAAAAGGTATATGACTTTCACTAAATTGTTTTGCAAGTTGAATGGTATATTCATTATGATAGAAAATCACAAAATGTCGTCTTAATCTAGCTATTTTATAAAGCATATTTCGCTCCTTGTAAAGATCAAATAATTTACCTTTTATAACAGCATCAATTACTATTGCAGTTGAAAGTGTAAATGTTGCAAATCCAAAAATAATAAGTGTAATTGTAAAAAATCTTCCAGCTGGAGATATGGAGTTTGTGCAATCAGTTTCGGTATTAAAAGAATATTTGGAATTTCATCGCGAAATCAATTTTAAGCTGGATGAAGCTCTAGAAAAAAAATTAGAGGATTTAGATGTCAAATTTAAAAATGTAGAAGGATTAAAACAGATAAAGATCACAAGGAAAGAATTCTTTGGAGATAAGAATAAGGCTTTTGATCAATTTTGTAAATCAAGGTACACAGTTCGTAATTACACAAAAGAAGAAGTGCCATTGCCTTTGTTGTATGAATGTATTGATTTAGCTCAACGATCTCCATCGTTTTGTAATCGTCAACCAAATAGAGTACACATTGTAAAATTGAAAGAGCAGAAGGAAGGAATTTTAAATATTCAAAATGGTAACCGCGGTTTCGGACATTTGGCAGAAACCCTTTTGGTAATTACTTCTGTAGTTTCAACAACTAAAGGTATTCATGAGAGGTTCGAGAATCATTTAAATGGAGGATTGTTTAGTATGACGCTTCTGAATGCATTGCATTTTAATGAAATAGGAGCTTGTTCGTTAAATTGGAGTGTTTCGGATGATAAGGATATGAAATTGCGAGAAGTTATTGAAGTGCCGGAAAATGAGGTGGTTTTGATGATTATTGCTTGTGGTTATCTTCCCGAGGAGTTTGCGATAGCTTCATCGCCTAGAAAAACAGCAAGCGAAATAACTGTAGCTCATTAGATTGCAGTTTAGACCATTGTATTACTTTTAAGAATGGAATTATGAAAATTGGAATTATTACTTTACCCTTTAATTGGAATTATGGCGGAATTTTGCAGACCTATGCTTTGCAATCAGCTTTAAAGAAAATAGGACATGATTCTTACACCATAAATAGAAATACAGAACCAATGTCGTTAAAATTAAAAGTCCTGTCGTTTACAAGGCGTGTAATTTTAAAAAACTTATTTGGAAAAGATGTTGTTGTTCGAACTTGGCCTACAAAACAGGAAGAAAAAGAAATTAGAGAGCACACGGATCGTTTTATAAATGAGAATATTCAGCTTACTGAATTACTTAAATCAGAAGCTGATTTTAAGAACATAGCTTCATATCAATTTAAAGCATATGTTACGGGTAGTGACCAAGTTTGGCGACCTAAATATTCTCCAATAATTGAAAATCATTTTTTGAAATTTTTAGGTTCTGAAAAAGAGACTAAACGTATTGCTTTTGCAGCATCTTTTGGAGTAAATAATTGGGAATATTCACCAAGTCAGACTAAGAATTGTGCAAAATTGGCTCAACAATTTAATGCGATTTCAGTTCGTGAAGATTCGGGAGTTGATTTGTGTAAAGATCATCTTGATGTGATTGCTACGGTGAGTTTGGATCCAACAATGTTAATCGATAAGGAAGAGTATATTAAATTGGTGGAAAAGGATAAAATTCCACAATTGTCGGGTACGCTTTTAAACTACATTTTGGATTTAACTCCAGATAAAAAGAAAATACTTGATCAAGTTACCGATGAGTTAAATATTAAGCCTGTTTCTATTATGCCCAAAGGTATTTTCAGAGAAATGGGTAAGAAAAAACTAAAAGATTGTATTTGTCCTTCAGTTACCAATTGGTTAAGAGGATTTATGGATGCTGAATTTGTAGTGACGGACTCATTTCATGGAACCGTTTTTTCAATCATTTTTAACAAACCATTTATTGCAATCGGAAATGTAAAAAGGGGAGTAACTCGTTTTAGTTCGCTTCTTAAAATACTTAGATTAGAGGATCGTTTGGTGTTAAAATATGATGAAAGTATACTTGATAAAATCAAAACTCCCATTAATTACGAAGAAGTAAACAAGGTTTTGGCTGAGAAGAAAAAAGAAGCCTACCATTTTTTAGAGAATTCATTAGCTAGTAATTAAGCAGTATTAAAGTTAGAATGCTTTTGCAGATAAAAGATTTAAATGGATAACACTTTTGATAAAAAACATGGTCATGAGCTTCTAAAAAAGCCTCAATTCTTCTTCGGCATGCTTCTGCTTATGTCGCTGTTAGGATATGTTGTGGCTAAGGGAGGTATGGTTTCTGGAATAGGAATCTTGGCTATGCCTATTGTTATCAGTTATGTCTATCTTATTTTTGCAATCCCGAATACTGGAATTATAGGTATCTATATTTTAAATTTTGTAGCAATTGGAATTGTTCGGTATGTGAAAGGAGTTCCATTGGGATTAACTATCGACGCGCAGTTTTTACTTATATATCTTGCACTTTTTTTCAAAACTTTTTTTCATAAAATACCATGGGTTAATGCTAAAAATGATTTGGTTTTATTGGCAGCAATATGGTATGGCTATGCTCTGGTACAATTGGTGAATCCAGAGGCAGCAAGCCGTGTTGCATGGTTTTATGCTATGCGATCTGTCTCTTTATATATGCTTTTTACTGTTCCTTTAATTTTTATTCTTTTCCATAAGAAAAAGGATTTAGAATTACTCTTCAAAATTTGGGCTATTCTATCGATTTTAGGAACAATAAAAGGAATTACCCAAAAAATGTTTGGAGTAGATC
>JADGFH010000549.1 GCA_016743925.1 Labilibaculum sp. | reverse complement strand
CGTTGGATCCGTACACAACTTATATTTCTGAATCAGAAATTGAGGATTTTAAATTAATGACGACTGGAGAATATGCCGGTATTGGATCGTTAATTAGTAAGCATGGTGATAATGTTATTATTGCTGAACCATATGAAGGTTTTCCTGCGCACAAAGCAGGCCTTAAGGCTGGTGATATCATGATTGAAATTAATGGTACTTCAGTAGTTAAAAAATCTACTAGTGATGTTAGTAATCTTTTAAAAGGTCAGCCAAATGTTCCACTAACCATAAAAATAAAGCGTCCTGGTACTAATAAGACTATGGATAAAAAATTGGTTCGTGAAAAAATCCAATTAAAATCTGTTCCTTATTTTGGTATAGTTGCAGATTCGGTTGGATATATCTATCTAAACCAATTTACCAATAAAGCTGCTGGGGAAATTAAAGTTGCATTGAGCGAACTAAAAACTCAAAATGCGAAATCTATCATTTTAGATTTACGTGGTAATCCTGGAGGTTTACTTGATCAAGCAATTGAAATTGTAAATCTTTTTGTGAACAAAGGGGAAAGTATTGTAAATACAAAAGGAAAAGTTTCGAAATGGGACAAAAGTTACAAAGCAACAAAAACTCCTGTTGATGCAGAAATTCCAATTGTTGTATTGGTAAACAGAGGATCTGCTTCTGCTTCAGAAATTGTTTCGGGAGCTATTCAGGATCTTGATAGAGGCGTTGTATTGGGACAAAGAACATTTGGTAAGGGATTGGTACAAACAACCCGTAATCTTAGCTACAACACCAAATTAAAGGTAACAACTGCAAAGTATTATATTCCTAGTGGAAGATGTATTCAAGCATTGGATTATAGCAATAGAAATGAAGATGGTAGCGTAGGAAAAATTGCTGATTCTTTATTGACTGAATATCATACAAAAAATGGTAGAACCGTATTCGATGGTGGAGGAATTCTTCCGGATATTAAAATAGAGGGTGAAATGTACAGTAGTTTGTCTGTTAACCTGATACGTAATTTCATGATTTTTGATTACGCTACTTTGTATGCCAATTCTCATGATAAAATTGCTGATTCAAAAGATTTTAAGCTTAACGATCAAGATTTTACCGATTTTACAAAATTTATTAAAGAGAAAAAATTTAAATACAAATCGGAAAGTACTGTAATTCTTGATGCTCTTAAAAAATCCGCTAAAGAAGAAAAGTATTATGACATTTCAACTGCCGAATTTGAAGCACTTGCAGCAAAGATAACACCAAACCTAGATCGTGATTTAGTTCGATTTAAGGATGAAATTAGTGAGCTTTTAGCACATGAAATTGTAAAGAGATTCCATTATCAAAAAGGTGGAATTGAATTCCAATTGCAAAACGATAAAACACTACAAAAAGCTGTTGAAGTACTACAAAACAAAACAGAATATGTAGGGATTTTGGATGGTAGTACTGGTTTACATGCATTAAACAAATAAACCTTTCAAATACTTGTTAATTGATATAAAAAAAAGCTCATTCTTTCATTAGAATGAGCTTTTTTTAGGGGATCACCATTTATAATACCCTAAAATAGCTTGACGTAAAAATAAAGTCATTTTTCCAAATTCCCAGTTGCTTTTTTATCTCTTCCTGTAGCGATTATAGGTTTTCAAGTTGCTTGCATTGTTCTCCTGTTGCTTTGCATTGCTTCCTGTAGCAGCTTTGGCTTGTCCTGTGCAACAGGGAAGCTTTTTGGGCAACAGGAGAGCAAATAAACCTACTCGTGTTGCAATTTTATTAACAGGATAGGGTACAAGTTAACTCGGATTGGCTAAAAGGGTAACAGGAGAGCAAAAAGATCTACTCGCTTTGCAAAATGTCCTAACAGGGCAGGCAAAAAAACAAAAGGGAAGCTTTTTAACGAACATGATTGTTGTTGGAACAACAGTTCGTTAAATTTCTGTACTGTTTCGATTGTACTGCAACAATATTTTTTCAATCTAAAGAAGAAAAAATTTATCGTAAAATTCATATCCCAATTTCCATTTCTCCATTAGAATAAGTAGTAGAACCAAAATTATCCCATATTGTTTTATCCATCACTGAATGAAACAAATAAAAAAGTGCCAAAAACAAAGAGATCTATTCTTTGTTTTTGGCACTTGTATTACTCGAATGTTTTTCTTTTAATGCGCCTGAAGCCAGTTCTCTCCTACTCCCATATCTACTGTTAGTGGAACCGATAATTGTATCGCATTCTCCATTTCTTCCTTTAAAATTAGCTTCATTTGATCCAATTCTGATTTCAAACAATCAAAGTTCAATTCATCATGAACCTGAATCAGCATCTTTGATTTCATGCCTTCCAATTTCATTCGTTTGTCGATATTAATCATTGCTATTTTGATTACATCGGCAGCCGAACCTTGTATTGGTGCATTAATAGCATTTCGCTCCGCAACACTACGAACAATTGCATTACTCGAATTGATATCTTTTAAATACCTACGTCGATTCATTACCGTTTCAACAAACTCATCCTTACGCGCTACTTCAACACTTTGATCCATGAACACTTTAACCTCTGGATAAGATTCAAAATAGCCTGTAATTAGCTCTTTTCCCTCTTTACGACTAATTCCTAATCGCTCAGCAAGTCCCCAAGCCGAAATACCATAAATAATACCAAAGTTTGCCGTTTTTGCACGACTTCTCATGTCTTTACTAACCTCTTCGACAGGCAATTTATAAATTTTTGCAGCGGTTGCAGTATGGAAATCAGCGGCATTATTAAATGCATCAACCATGTTCTCATCCTTACTCATATGTGCCATCAACCTCAATTCAACTTGAGAATAATCGGCAGATAAAAAAGTATGCTCATCTGTAGAAGGAATAAATGCTTTACGGATATATCTCCCCTGCTCTGTTCGAATTGGAATGTTTTGCAAGTTTGGATTTGTTGAACTCAATCGACCAGTTGCAGCTTCTGCTTGCTTAAAAGAGGTATGTATTTTACCTGATTTTTCGTTAATGTAAGTAGGAAGTGCCTCAACGTAGGTTGATACCAACTTTTTAAGAGATCTGAAATCTAAAATTTTCTGAATGATTTCGTGCTTGCCTTTCAATTTAGAAAGCACTGCTTCGGAAGTTGAATATTGTCCCGATTTCGTCTTTTTAGCTTTGCTATCGAGCTCCATTGTGTCGAACAATACTTCGCCTAATTGTTTTGGAGAAGCTACGTTAAAATCAGCACCAGACAACTCCTTTATTTCTTTCTCAATGCCATCAACTTCCTCGTTTAAAACAATAGCATAATCTTTAAGTGTTGGAACATCTATGCTTACGCCTGAAAATTCCATATCTGCCAATATGCTTAGCAATGGCATTTCGATATTGTAGAACAAATCAATTAAGTTGTTCTCCTTCATTTTTGTCTCTAGCTCGTTCTTCAACTCCAAACTAACAATTGTTTCTTCGCAGAATGAATCGTGTTTGACTGGTTCAGCTTCTAACATCAAACTCAGTTGTGCTTTTTTCTTCTTCGATTTATCATCCGATTCAATAACCTGATAATTTACAACAGAACTTGCCACAAAAGCGAATTCATGTTTCAATTCTGGCTGAATTAAATAATGAGCAATCATGTTATCGAAAATTGGTCCTTTCACTTCCAAACCATGCCAGCGCAAAATCAAAAGGTCGCGTTTGCAATCGTGACCTATTTTTAAAATATTTTCGTCTTCAAAAATAAATTTGAATTCTTGAGCTACTTTTTTAGCTTCTTCAAAATTTTGTGGAAACGGAACAAAAAATGATTTATCGTTTTGGTAAGAAAATGCTATTCCTAGCAAATTAGACGTATTTGGATCCAAATCTGACAAAACTGTTCTAAAAGAGAATTCTTTATGAACACACAATTCTGCTTTTAAATCAGCTCTAGAATCCTGATTATCAAGTACAAAAAACTTGCAGTTCAAATCATTCAAGTCTCTTAGAATCATCTCATTAATCTCTCCTATATCCTCGCCTGTAGATTTTTCATTCTCAGTGCCAAAAAGATCTCCTTGATTTTTGAAAACTCGTTCGGCCAAAGTAAAAAGTTCCAATTCCTTAAAAACGGCTCTTAATTTGACTTCATCAAAATCTATCAATTTATAATTCTCTTCATCAAAATCGATTGGAGCATCCAAGGCTATCGTTGCCAAAACTCTCGAAAAACGAACTTGCTCTTCCGATTCTATAATTTTTTCTTTTTGTTTTCCTTTTAACTGATCGGTATTCTCATAGAGTCCATCTATCGATTTATACAAACCGATCAATTTTTGCGCTGATTTAGGTCCAATTCCTGGGCAGCCAGGAATATTATCGGAAGCATCTCCCATCAAGCCTAAATAATCAATAATTTGATCGGCTGTCTCTATCCCAAAATTTTCTCGAACTTCCGGTAATCCCCAAATTTCAACTTCTTTTCCAGATCGTTTCGGCTTATACATGAAGATATTATCACTCACCAATTGAGCGTAGTCCTTATCAGGAGTCATCATGTAAACTGTAAATCCTTCCTTCTCAGCCTTTTTAGCTAAAGTTCCAATCACATCATCGGCCTCGTAACCAGCAACATC
>JADGFH010000548.1 GCA_016743925.1 Labilibaculum sp. | reverse complement strand
TATTTTTAAAATGCTTCTATCAATTTTACTACAAGAGCAGATCTTCCAGAATCAAATCCTGAAGATTTATATTGAACTCTATTTGCAGTAATTCCCTTCAAAATAATAAATTCGGCAGCCAATTTAGCTCTTTTTTCGCAAAGTACTTTATTTTCTTTCTTACCTTTATCTTGATCTGTAAAAGCATTTAATTCAATAGAAATATGAGGATTTACCTTTAATAGACTTGCCAAATTATTTAATTCTTGAATTGTATTTTCTTTTAATTCCCATGCATCAGAATCAAATTCTACACCGTATAATTCCATATTTTGGTTGGTAGAAAACTTCTGTAATTCAATTTGTTCAAACTTATCAGATTGATATTTGTAACTATTAATTACTTTGGTGAAATATCCTTCTTTTTGAATAATGATATCATAACTTTTGCTTGGATCAATATCCTGTTCAAAATCACCATATTCGTCAGATATACTAAATGAATTACTTCGATAGGTTTGATTAATAATTTGAATACTTGCCTCTTTTACAGCTCGTGCAGAGAATTGATCGATAATGTTTCCATTAAATTTAACCCAGCGAGTTGTATCCATGGAAATGTTTAATTGCTTAGGATCATTTTCATCATCTTGAGCAAAATAAAGAATGCGTTTTGTTTTAAACCCAGGTTTCGTAACTATTAAGCTGTAATTTTTACCTTTAAATATATCGAATGTAAAGAGTCCTTTATCATCGGAAAGACTTGTTTTTTCTTTTGATAAATTTTCCATTAAAATAATTTCTACATCTTTTAAACCCACTTTGGAGTTATTTGCAATTAGTCTTCCACTTAGGCTTTGAACTTTGTCAGGGTTCTGCTTAAATTCAAAAATATCATCACTACCATTTCTGTTCGAAGAAAAATAACCAATGTCTTTATTTTTTCTGATTAGGTATCCAAAATCATCTTTTGAAGTATTAAATGGAGGTCCTAAATTAACAGGATAGGTCCATTCATTTTGCTCAAAAATAGATTTAAAGATATCCAATCCTCCAAAGCCTATATGACCATCAGAGGCGAAATAGAGATATCCATCTTCCGCAATGAAAGGAAACATTTCGTTTCCATCCGAATTTATCGAAGGACCGCAATTAATTGGTCGACTCCACGAGAAACCAAATTTTCTACAAACATAAATGTCTGTTCCACCGTAGCCACCGTCCATATTTGATATAAAGTACAAATATCTTCCATCAGGAGACAAACTAGGGTGAGCCATAGAGTAATTCTTGCCTGAGAATTGAAATAGCTCAGCTTTATCCCAATTTTCACCGTTGTGTCTTGCCGAGTATAGATTTAGTTCCGATTTACCTTCAAGATTAAGATTGCCTTTGTTGCGAGTAAAGAAGATGAATTTTTCATTAGAGCTAAAACAAGCTGGTCCTTCATGATATTTTGTATTGAATTCATCTGAAAAAGATTCAGGCTTTAAAAAGCGATCTCCAGATTTTTCAGAAAAATACATATCTAAATAATATTCACCAGATCTTCCATCAATCTCTCTAGAGGTTTTATTTTTTCTACCAGAAACAAATACAAGTCCATTTTTATAAAAACCAGAAGCAAAATCAGCTTGAGGTGAATTAATTGAGACCGATTTAGTTGTGTATAATTGCGAGTCTTCTAATTCATTTATTAAATCACAAGAAAGAATTAGGTTATCGATTTTTTTATCTTCTGGATTCAATTCTGAATATTTTTCAAACCAAATTTTTGCCTTTACGTAATTTCTATGTCGCTTTAGCAAATTCGCGTATATTAAATAATCTTTGGAAACAACATTTGGTGAGCTAACAATATTTTCCAGTAAATATTTTGCTTTGGTATCTTTAAGAGTTTTAAGATAACAGTTAACCAGTTTCCTTTTTACATCAAGATTATCTGAATTTTCTAGTTCTTTTTCGTAGTAGTGAGTTGCAGCTGCAAATTCTTTATTA
Organism: Labilibaculum sp.; assembly: GCA_016743925.1. Classification (GTDB taxonomy): domain Bacteria; phylum Bacteroidota; class Bacteroidia; order Bacteroidales; family Marinifilaceae; genus Labilibaculum. The sequence goes on along the minus strand of JADGFH010000548.1, from coordinate 2,632 downwards.
TTGTATAGGCGATCTCCTTTTTGTTCTGTATTACTTTGCGCAGATGAAGTAATTACTCCTGCAAAAGTAAAAAGGAAGACGAATATAAATTGTGAGATTTGACTTCTATTCATATAACTAGAAATATCTTGGTGATGTAATCTGGCTTTTACGTAACGATAGATTGTAATTTAATATTATTTCATGATTTGTATATCCTTTTGAGTTATATTTTCCGAAAGATTTTTCATAGGAGTAGGAAAATCTAAGTTTTTGACTGACTTGATAACCTAACATACCAGCCCAAGTTTTGTCGCTTCTATAACCGGCTCCAAGAGATAAACCGCTATCGTGTTCAAAGTTGGCGTTAAAGCTTATAATATTGGAAGTTTTATGCGATGCAACATATAAAACAGAAGGAACAAAATCTATTTCGTAAGTTATTGGTAATTTAACTCCTGCTCCTAAATAGTAGAATAAAGATTTTGAATCGAAATTTACATTATTGTAAATACCTTCTGTAGAAGGTTGATTATTTGCCAATAGTCGTGGAATGGATAAACTCAAATAATATTCTGGAGAATGGTAATAAAATCCAATACCAAAATTGGGAACCCAAGTTGAAAGGTTATTATCTGGAATCATTTCATCGTTTGGAGAGCTTGGGTTGGGATCGTAAAAAGTTAGTTCTGTCCAATTAATTTGTTTGTTTACAAATCCGGCTTGAAGTCCCATCGATAATTTGGAGTCGTGGTTTATTTGTAAATGATAAGCGTAATTCACAAAGACACCAACATCCGATTGAATTCCAAATTTATTGCGATATGCTATTGCTCCTACTCCTGAATTGGTATAATTAATTGGCGCTTGAAATGACAGCATTGCAGTTTCCGGAGAGCCATCTACACCAATCCATTGGTTGCGATAGGCTAAAACAGCTTCCATAAAAGGACTGCTTCCCGCATAAGCAGGATTGTAAAAAAGTTGATTGTGTTTGTGATTTGAAAAGCGTATGTCTTCCTGCGCCTGCAATTGCATCGAGCACAATAGAATTAATACGAAAGGAAGAAAGTTTTTAAGTTTGTTATTCATTCATTAGTACTTAACTACGATGTACCCACTTTTCACATACTCTTTGTCTTTAATAATCAGCTTAAAGAAATAGGTTCCTTTAGGAAGTTTATCACCAGGGCCTAACTTTACACCCGCCTTGTTGTATCCACCATTCCAAGCTTGATCATTAGAGTAGTTTCTTTTTTCGTATACCTTGGTTCCCCAACGCGAGAATACAATAAATTCATTTTCTGGATAATTCTCAATTCCTTTGATATAGAAATTATCATTTGTTCCATCATTGTTGGGAGTAAATGAAGATGGAATGGTAAGTTCAACCTGATTTGGATCTAATACATTTACTACAATTAGACCTTTGTCACAATTATTTTCCCCATTACAAATTTGGTAAGATATAGTATCGACACCATAGCTAGTTTCATAAGGGTAGAATATAATAAGCGTATTGTTTTCAATTAAATGTGCTTTCCCATATTGATCTGACTGACCAATAATCGAAGTTTCCAATTGATCGATATCTGGAAATTTATCGTTGCTAAGAAAATCAATTTCAATATAAACAACCTCATTTGTTGCGCTGTAATTAGTTATAGAAACGGTATCATTTTTAGCAATAGGACGTTCTGTTGTTTGCCCAAAACTTTTTGAAAAGCTACAGGTAATCAGTATTAAAAGCAGGTAAACGGGTAGATTAAATCTCATGTTTGGGATTTACGTACAGTTAATTTTTGAATATTATTTAATTTACATATTAATGGAGAATTTTAAAAATTAACTCTTTTAAAAGATCTCCATGCTTCGAACTAACATCACCAATTCCTTTCGACTTTAGATCATATTCACGCAACAATGCGATAATTGAAACCAGCTTTTTAGGATTGTAATTTCTAGCGGCTAGTTTATAATCTTTTACGAAATACGGATTAATACGCAAGCTTGATGCAACCGTTTTATCGTTTGTTTTATTTTTGATAAAATAATACTTTAAAACTTTTGAGAAATACGAGTGTAATAAGGCAATGGTTACAACCATTGGATTATTTTTTTCATTCGTGGCAAAATAGTTTATGATTTGATTGGCTTTAAAAATGTCTTTTTTGCCTAAAGCATTTTGTAACTCAAAGTTGTTGAAATCTTTAGATATCCCTATGTTTCGTTCAATTTCGCTCGGAGAGATTGTCTTGCCATCAGTAATATTTATCGTTAATTTGTCAAGTGCATTTTTTATTTTACTTAAATCATTACCTAAAAATTCAGTTAGAAGAAAACAGGCCTTCGATTCAATCTGGAAGCCTTGTTTGCTTGCGTAGTTTTTGATCCAATCAGGAACTTGATTTTCGTATATCTTTTTTGATTCGAATAAAATTCCATTTTTGGCAACCTCTTTGGTGAAGCTTTTACGCTTATCCAAAGATTTATACTTGTAATTAATGACAAGTATTGTTGATTTTAAGGGATTTTGAATGTACGAAGATAGCTGATCAATATTTTTGATGTTTTGAGCTTCTCGAATAACCACCAGTTGTTTTTCGGCCATCATTGGAAATCTTCTTGCCGTGGTTATAATGGTTCCAATATC
>JADGFH010000547.1 GCA_016743925.1 Labilibaculum sp. | reverse complement strand
AAAAAGCCATGATGTTACAGTGTGAATTGCCAAGCCAACAGGGACAATTAGTACCATTAAGATTCTAATCATTTTGTGCAAATGCTTGTGTTGACTAGGCGTATTGATGTAACCAAATGATAGAATATTGTAAAGCTTTTTCAGAGCAGGAGAAGTTTTCTTCAATTCATTTTTACAGATTGCCAAATCTGGAATCATTGGTAAAATCAGCAATAGAAGACTGATTGTAAGGTAAGTCGTAATTACTGTTACATCCCAAAGAATTGGAGATTGGAAGCGACCATGAATGAGTACGTTTATAACTCTGTCAGGACGTCCCATATCTAATACAATTACTAAACCAGCTACCGCAACAAAAGCGACAGCGATTATTTCAGCAATTCTTGATATTGGAGTAATCCAAGTGATTCGGAGCAAGCCAAGAATAGAGGAGATTAACATGCCAACTAAACTTACTGCTACGAAGAATACGAAGTTAGCAATGTACAGTCCCCAGGAAACGTAATCACGCATGCCAGTAACTCCAAGTCCATCGCGTAATTGTACGTAATAGGCCCAGGTGCAAACACTTATCACTGTTATTAGGAAAGCGATCCAAAGTTCTAATCCTTTGTGGTTTTGCATTGGACGCAGAATGTCTTCTTTTATTTTTTCAAACGAAAGAGTCGTGTCTTTCTGTTCAGGTAAGTCATTCATAAGATTAAATTATTTTAGGGCAAATAAAATCTGATTATTAAAAAATTGCTTTGAAATCTGTTCTTAATGAAGGTTTTCCTCGTTTAAAAGGTCTCCATTAAATTCAAAAGCTCTATTCTTTGGAGGCAAATAGAATACTCTTGGTTTGGTACCTAATTCTTCCATTAAGGTATAACCAGCATTATCTTCAATCAATTTACTGAAGCGAACAGTTTCGCCTGAAGTTCCGTTGGTAACTGCATCTTCGTTTCTATCACCAAAGTAGTAAACACCATTTGGACAAGCCGAAACACAGGAAGGTAATTTATCTTCACGAAGACGGTCTGCACTAAATAAACATTTGCTAACGGTTCCTTTTTTCTGCGGAACATTTGCTTCAATATTATAAGTAAGATCTTTGTATTTCTCAGCATCCTTTGGTTCTGTCCATTGGAAAATACGAGCTGAGTAAGGGCAAGCAGCAATACAGAAACGACAACCAATACATCTTTCATTGTCGATTAGTACAATTCCATCCTGGCGCTTAAAAGTTGCATCAACTGGGCAAACTTTGGTACAAGGTGGATTGTCGCAATGCTGACATGGCTTAGGCATGAAATAAGGAGCAGTGTGCTCGGCATCTTGCATTTGAAGAACATTGATATGGTGCTGATCGGCTCTAAGCTGATGATGATTTTGACATGCATCCATGCATTTACGAGCATTTCTACACTTGCTTAAATCGATAACCATCACGAACGATTTTCCAGGAATTCCTTCGCGACCTCTTTTTTGCAATTCAGTTAGAGGCTCGTTTACTGTAGGGCGAAGTTGGTTTTTATCTACTTGTACTAATTGACCATCCTGTGTTAGTAGGTTAACTTTCTCACCTGATTCTTGTGCAGCAGCTTTTGCAGCCCCAAGAAGAGAAAAGCCACTAACAACACCGGCAGCTCCAACGGAAATACCAACACTTTTAAGGAATTTTCGTCTACTGTTGTTTGATGCTTCTTCTTTCATTATGTATTAGGTTAGTTTTTCGGTTTAAGAGCTTTCTTTTTTGTACTTAAGATAGCCGTTTTACATACGAAACAACGCTCTTTAAAACAATTCTAAATAACAGATTAAATTCCTTTTATTTACTGGTTTAAGGATCTGTAAGTTTAAGTATTTTATGTTTCACATACGTTTGCGTAGTAATTCAAATATAAATAAATAATTTCATTTGATAAGCTAGTTGATATTAAGGTCAGAAGTACTTGATATTCTTCCTATTTGAGTTTTCGTCTTATTCTGTTTGTCTAAGGGGTTGATTGTGTGTGTTATAATCTGGTTTTATAGTGAGTTTAGTGATTTTGTAAATTTTTTGTAAAATACCATTTGGCTTGAATGAATTATAGAAATTTGAATTGAGGATTCCTTTTAAAATCAAGCTGTTCCTGTTCATGTTAGGTATGGTTTAGGTGTCGGTAAGTATTTGCAGATTAAATGTTTATTGATTTTTTAGATGAGCATATAAAATCTTTCTATGAATGATTGATTTTTCTCCCAATCTAGGTCTTTTAATTTTTAGCAGTTTATGGCTATAGATAGTTTGATAAAGTCATTTTTCAATGTGTGATTTTTTTTATGTATTCTTCGATAGACATTCGAAGGTAATTTGTCGGGAGGTCGTAGAAAGTTGATTTAATTAGAATGATAAATAAATGATATGCGAAATGTGACTCAGTATTAACGTTTTAATAACATTTGGTTTTCACCATTTCCCAGTGTCATTTAAAAGTGTATTTTTGTGCGACTAATATCAGCTTTGGTATTATACAGCCTTAAAATGACAATATGAGCAGATTGGAGAATTGTAAACCAATTAATACTTGGTTTAAGAAGTTGGATACAAGACCCATAGTAATAAGTGGTCCTTCTGTCGTAGAGTCTGAAGAGCAATTGTTGAATACAGCCAAAGAACTTAAAAAGGTTGATCAGGTAAAAATATTTCGAGCTGGGGTTTGGAAACCGCAAATTGCAAAGAAATCTTTTGGAGACAAAGGATTAGATATTTTACAATGGTTGCATCAAGTAAAGCAAGAAACGGGTTTACTTACGATGGTTGAGGTGGCAACACCAAAGCATGTTGAGATGTGTTTGAGGCACAATGTTGATATTTTATGGATTGGTGCAAGAACTAGCTCTAATCCATTTTCGGTTCAGGAATTAGCTAGTGCATTGCACGGTATGAACGTTCCTGTAATGGTAAAGAATCCAATAAATCCTGATATTAACTTATGGATTGAGGCTTTAGAAACAATTAATAAGGCTGGTATTTCGCGCCTAGCTGCTATTCACAGAGGATTTTATCCATTTGAAAAAACTAGACTTCGCAATATTCCTAAATGGGAAATTCCTATTGAATTAAAGTCCCGATTTCATAATCTTCCGATAATTTGTGATCCGAGCCATATTGCTGGTGGGAAAAAGTATGTTCAGGAGATGACACAAAAGGCTTTGGATTTAAATATGGACGGATTAATGTTCGAAAGTCAGTTCAATCCTACAGAAGCTATAAATGATCAGGAAGAACAACTAAGTCCAAAAGAATTGGATGATGTTTTAAGAGGTGTTGTTTGTCGTTTAAATTCTATTGATGATATTGGAGAAAATCAATTGGATCAGTTCCGAAACCAAATCGATTCAGTCGATGCACAGTTAATTGAATTGTTAGCCCAAAGAATGAATATTGTGGAGGAAATTGGCGAATACAAATCGCAAAAAAACATGACAATTCTTCAATTGGAAAGATGGGAAAAGGTACGTGAAAAAGGAGTTGAATTAGGAAATTCTCTTGGCTTATCAGAAAAATTTACAACTCAATTATTACGGATGATTCATAAGGAAGCTATTCTTAAGCAAAACAATGTGATGAATCGGTAATACTACTTAATTACAAAAAAAAATAAAAAGGCTAAAATGTGATAAACATTTTAGCCTTTTTTTTTGATAAGAAGTGTAACGCTCTTTGTAATAAATCTGTATAGGTTGTTAGTGTGCGATTTTCTGTAAATATTGAATGCTTTAATTAATGATATTAATATATTTTGTTAACTTGAAGCGCCTAATTCTATATTTATGAAAAAATTAAAACAATCATTATTATTAATCGCATTCATACTTCTAACGATAAGTTCGTCTAATGCAAAAGGAATTAAATTTGGAAAAGTATCTAAGGATGAATTTGCCTTAATAGAATGTTCTTATGAAAAGGATGCTTCTGCAGTTGTTATTAGTCGAACTTGTACTGTGAATCTGAGTTATTCTATGATCACTTATTCCTATCATGTTCGCATTAAAATATTAAAAGAGGAAGGTATTGATCAAGCCAATATTAAATTGGCTTATTATAGGAAGAATAATTTAGAAAATATCACTAAAGTTAAAGGCCAAACTATTAATTTGAATGCTTATGGCAAACAAGAAATTGTAAAGGTTGAGAGCAAATCTATATTTGATGTGGATGTTAATGAAAATTATGGCGAAGTCCGATTTTCTATGCCTGATGTAAAGGTCGGATCGATTATAGAATACAAATACGTAACGAATTCGCAGTTTTACTCCTATTTGGATACATGGTATTTTCAAGAAGAAATTCCGACATTATACAGTTCAATAAAGGTGAATATGCCTGAAACATTTCGATACAATATGGTCATGTTTGGGAGTGAAATTCAAGCAAAATACCCGGAATCAAAGAGTAATGAATGGGTTATGATCGATATGCCTTCTATAAAAGAAGAATCGTATGTAAATAATTACCACGATTTTATTGAACAATTGCGTTTTCAGTTAGCTGGTTATTATACAAAAGATAAAACTTCCTTAGGAGGTACGCCAATATTCGTAAACTCCATGACAACCTATGAGGCACTTGCTAAAGAGTATATC
>JADGFH010000546.1 GCA_016743925.1 Labilibaculum sp. | reverse complement strand
TCTCTACTGAATTATGATGCAAGTTCATAATTTAGGCTTAACAAATTTTTAAAACAATTCTTATATTTGTTAAATTGATAGCTGATTAATTTTAGGAGTTTTTATGGGTAAGATTAAGCTTAACGTGTTAGGATTGTCGTACAGTCAGACTCAAACTGGAGCCTACGCACTAGTATTGTCTGAAGAAGATGGAGATAGAAGAATTCCAATAATAATAGGAGGTGTTGAGGCACAATCTATTGCCATTCAATTGGAAGAATTAGAACCTCCAAGACCATTAACACACGATCTTTTTAAGAGTTTTGCCGAAGCCTTTACTGTAAATGTAGTAGAGGTAAATATTTATCGCCTTGAAGAGGGAATCTTTTATTCAGAACTAATTTGCGAAAAAGGTGCAAATAGAATTCGTATCGATTCAAGGACATCAGATGCGGTTGCTATCGCCTTAAGATTCAAATGTCCAATTTACACAACAGATGATATTATTGAGAAGGCGGGAATCGTACTAAGTATTGAAGGCGAACCAGAAGAGCCATCAATTACAGCACCAAAAGAAACTGAAATAGTTATGCCGTCTACTTCTGCAGGAAATCAATTTTCTGATTATTCTCTAGCTCAGCTTACAGGAATGTTGGATGATGCCATTAATGATGAAGATTATGAAAAAGCATCATTAATAAGGGATGAAATTGGCAGAAGAGGAGAGGCAAGTTAATATTTACGTAAGATAAAATCATAAAAAAACGGCAAGCTTTAGGCTTGCCGTTTTTTGTATGTATAATCTAGTGTTGTATTTCACCTAGTTCTTTAGGGTCATGCTTGTGTTTAAATAATACCGCAAAGAAAATGGCTATTACCAATGAGTAGATCGCGAATGAATTCCATATGTTCATCCAAACAAAGTCTCCATTTTCATTTGTGAAAAATGTACCGATAATAATACCACTTAGCCAAGAACCAAGAATAGCTCCAAATCCATTGGTCATCATCATAAACAATCCTTGTGCACTTGAACGCATGCTTGAATCGCACTGAGTCTCAACAAAAAGAGATCCCGAAATATTGAAAAAATCAAATGCCATTCCATAAATAATACAGGATAAAATAATCATCCAAAGACCGCCTTCTGGATCACCGTAAGCAAATAGTGCAAAGCGCAATACCCAAGCAACCATTGATATAAGCATTACTTTTTTAATTCCAAATCGCTTCAAGAAGAAAGGGATTGCAAGAATAAAAAGAGTCTCTGACATTTGTGAGATTGACATTATTATGGTTGAGTATTCTACCACAAATGAATCGGCATATTTGTCAATATGTTTAAAACTGTCTAGAAAAACATCTCCATACATGTTTGTTAATTGCAAAGCAGCACCCAAAAACATTGAGAATACAAAGAACAATGCCATTTTGTAATTCTTAAATAATTTAAAGGCATTTAGTCCTAATGTTTCGCTTAAGGAAGCACCGCTATTACCTTTGCATTGAGGTTTGCATTGTGGCATTGTAAACGAATAGATCGCTAGAATGACTGCGGCAAATGCTGCAATGTAGAATTGATGATGAGTTGCTTTAAAACCACTTAAGTTAGTTACCCACATGGCTGCAATAAAACCGATAGTTCCCCAAACTCTAATGGGAGGGAAAACCTTAATCACATCGTAATTGTTATTCTTTAGTATCGTATAGGAAATGGAATTCATTAAAGCAATTGTCGGCATATAGCAGATCATTGCCAATAAAATTATTGTAATAAACACAGTTGAGTCATCAATAAATGGCAATACGGCAAGTGCGATTCCGCCAAATAAATGCAATACACCATATAATCTTTCTGCATTAATCCATCGGTCAGCAATAATTCCGGTAAGTGTTGGCATGAATAATGACGAAATTCCCATTGTTGAGAATACAGCACCAAATTCTGCTGGTGACCATTGTTTCGTTCCAAACCAATAATTCGCAATTGTTATTAACCAAGCTCCCCAAACAAAAAATTGAAGGAAGTTCATTAATATCAGACGATTCTTTATACCCATAACGTAGTTTTAAAAATAGGTTAGTAATTTAATATGTCTTAATAGCTTATTGGTTGTTCTTGTAGTAGCATCGACTTTTGTAGAATAAAAACGATTCAAATAGAATTATTAGAATCTTTTGAAAATCAAAGCTCTCAAAACTAATTAAAAAAATAGATTCATAAAATAGAAGTAATGTCTTTTTATGACAATTAAAAGTGATCTGAATCGATTCTATATAACTAAGGTTTAAAAAATCAATTAAAATTTAAAGAATGGATGGAAATTGCTTGTAAATAAATTGGAGAGAAAAAAGTACTTTTGCAGCTCACGTATGTCCAATTAAATGATTCAAGGAAATTTCTTACAGACTAATAACCAATCAGTGAAAGCGAAACTGATTAGCTCGGTTCGAGAATCAATACCAAAAGCATTTGCAACAACAAAGTGGCTTTTAAGTATTATGATTCCAGTATCTTTTGCCGTTTTGTTACTGAATTATACGGGTGTTTTGGCTGTGATTTCGGGCTATTTGGCTCCAGTGTTCGAATTAATTGGCTTACCCGGAGAATCAGCATTTGTTTTACTCACAAGTATCTTTACGAATATTTATACCGCTATTGCTATTATTACCAGTTTAGAATTGGAAGGGCGAGTGGTGACCATTTTAGCAGCGATGTGTCTGGTTTCTCATGGATTTATTGTAGAGACAACTGTGCTTAAAAAAACGGGATCATCGGCCATTAGAATGCTTTTGGTTCGTTTGATGGGAAGTTTTGCGATTGGAATTTTTCTAAATTGGGCTTTGCCTACTGACTTAGTTCATTCGCAAACACACGTTTTGGTACAAAAAGAAAGTTTTAATGTCATGTTTGTTGATTGGGCTTGGTCTTCTATTTTGCTAAGTTTTAAAGTGATAGTTTTAATAACTTTATTAATGATTTTGCAGCGAATATTGGAAGTGTTTGGTGTAATTAAATTATTGTCAAAAATTTTAGCACCACTCCAAATTGTTATGGGCTTGCCAGAATCTACTTCTTTTTCGTGGATTGTTGCAAATACATTAGGTTTGGCTTATGGATCTGCTATTATGATTGAACAAGTAGAGGAGGGGAAAATGACGAAGTCGGAAGCAGATTTATTAAATCATCATATAGCAATATCTCATTCACAATTAGAAGATCCGCTTCTATTTGTTGCAATTGGAGTTCCATTAGCTTGGCTAATAATTCCACGATTACTTTTGGGAATTATAGTCGTTTGGATTTGCCGTTTAGAAAGGTTTTTGCGTTCGCTGTAACATTTCTAATGCTAAATCTTGATTCTGTATTCGAATACTGTATCTTTAAAAATTAAATTTTGAGACATAATTATGCAACAATATCTACACTTATTAGAAAGAGTTCTCGAAGAAGGGAATAAAAAAGAAGATCGTACAGGTACTGGTACAGTAAGTGTTTTCGGGCATCAAATGCGTTTTGATTTATCGAAAGGGTTTCCTCTTTTAACCACTAAGAAACTTCACTTAAAATCAATCATTCACGAATTGTTATGGTTCTTGAATGGCGATACTAACGTTAAATATCTTCAAGATAATGGTGTTCGTATTTGGAATGACTGGGCTGATAAAAATGGAGACTTGGGACATGTTTATGGCTACCAGTGGAGATCTTGGCCAAAAAGTAATGGAGAATCAATCGATCAGATTAAACAAGTGGTTCATGATATAAAGAACAATCCTGATTCACGCAGATTAATTGTGAGTGCATGGAATCCTGCTGATATTGAAAATATGGCTTTGCCACCATGTCATGCCTTATTTCAATTCTACGTTTCGAACGGGAAACTTTCCTGTCAATTGTATCAACGAAGTGCCGATATTTTCTTGGGTGTACCATTCAATATTGCATCTTACGCGATTTTAACAATGATGATGGCTCAGGTTTGTGATCTAGAACCAGGTGAGTTTGTACATACTTTGGGCGATGCTCATATTTATACGAATCATTTGGAGCAGGTAAAATTACAATTGAGCAGAAAGACTAAAGAATTACCAGATTTTAAGATTAATCCTGAAGTAAAGAGTATCTTCGATTTTAAGTTTGAAGATTTTAGCTTAGAGAACTATGATCCGCATCCACATATTAAAGGGGCCATTGCCATTTAAAACTAAATATTATGAATGTATCGGTTATTGTTGCGGTTTCTCGCAATCAGGTAATAGGAAAAGATAATCAGTTGATTTGGAAACTTTCAGCCGATTTAAAAAGATTTAAAGCCTTAACAACTGGGCATACGATTATAATGGGGCGTAAAACTTTTGATTCTATTGGTAAGCCTTTGCCAAATAGAAATTCGATTGTTATAACTCGTCAGCAAGATTATAAAATTGAGGGTTGTATTGTGGTAAATTCTCTTGAAGAGGCTTTGGAAAAAGCAGCCGATCAGGAAGAAGTTTTTATCATTGGTGGTGGTGCTATTTATAAGGATGCATTAGTCAAAGCAAATAAGGTTTATTATACAAAAGTTCATAAAAATTTTGAAGGGGATACTTTTTTTCCTATTATGGATTTAAAAGATTGGGAATCAGTTAGTAGAGA
>JADGFH010000545.1 GCA_016743925.1 Labilibaculum sp. | reverse complement strand
GGTAAGCGAGAATAAGGAGCATCCATTTATTGTGCACACTGCGAATATGGATGTTAAAGTATATGGTACAACCTTTAATGTGAAATCATATCAGGATGAGGACATAACTCAAACTACTTTAGTTGAAGGTAATGTAGGGGTAGTTCTTAAGAATAGTGGGGGTGTTGTCCAAACTGCCATGCTGAAACCTAATATGCAAATGGAATATATTAATGGGAGTGTAAAAGGCATGACGAAATTCGTTAACGCTGCCTTGTATACAAGTTGGAAGGATGGAGTTTTTCAATTTGTTGATGAAGATCTTGGCAGTATTCTTCGAAAATTGTCTCGATGGTATGATGTGAAGTTCTTTTGCCAAAACAAAAATATTCAGAATATCCGATTTAGTGGAGAAGTGAAACGCTTCGAAGATTTCAAAAAGATTCTGGATTTGTTAGAGTTTGGTTCAGGAATAAATTTTGAAGTAAATAATAGAGTGGTAAAAGTTAGAAGAACAGAATAGAATTTATAAGTAGTAAAAGTTAAATCAAAGGATTCATAACTAATAAATATAAAAGGAAAAATTTAAAAATCATATAAAAGAAAACCCGGAAAATGCGCCAACATTTTCCGGGGGATAAAAGAATACCATGTGGGTATTCAATGTTTAATTTAATTCAAGACAAATTTATGAAAAAAAATCTGAATTGTCATTTTCTATCTAACCCTAGGAGATGGCTGAAAGCGTACTGGTTTATGAGGAATTTTATTATTTTGTTTTTCGTCTTTAACTTAAATGCCTTTTCGAAGGGTTTTACACAGGATATTTCTTTTGTGAAATATGACGATATGACAATTTATGACGTGTTCGAAAATGTGAAAGAGCAAACAGGTTATGGTATTTTGTATAAACAAAATGAAATTGATCTCGATGCTCGTGTGAATTTGACCAAAGAAAATTACACTGTTCAGGAAGTTCTGGATGAAGCTTTAGAAGGAACAAATCTTACCTGCAAGATTAAGGATGAGGTGATTGTTGTGTATGAAGCGAAAAAGAAGTTGGAGAAAGAAATAAAAATTCCACCAGCACAACAAATAAAGAAACAAAAAGTTAAGGGTATTGTTACCGATGATAGAGGTGATGCAATGCCTGGAGTTACTGTGGTAATTGTTGGGAGTACTCGAGGAGTAATCACTGATATCGATGGTGGATACGAAATTGAAGTGGAAGCTAACGAGAAATTGCGCTTTTCTTTTATTGGAATGGAAGATCAGGAAATTGGTGTAGCTAACAAAATACAAATTGATGTGAAATTGTTACAGAAAACTGAAAACTTGGATGATGTAACAGTTGTTGCCTTTGCAAAGCAGAAAAAGAGTAGTGTAATGGCAGCCATCGAAACCATTAAGCCATCAGAACTAAAAGTACCTTCTAGTAATTTAACGACTGCTTTGGCAGGACGTATGGCGGGTATTATTTCTTATCAAACCAGTGGAGAACCAGGAAAAGATAATGCCGAGTTCTTTATTAGAGGTATTATGACTTTTGGTCACAATTCAAAACCTCTTATTTTGGTAGATGGAATGGAATTAACTACGGATGATTTAGCTCGAATAAATCCGGATGATATCGCTAGTTTTTCTATAATGAAAGATGCAACTTCTACTGCATTATATGGTGCACGTGGGGCAAATGGTGTTGTTTATGTAACTACTAAAGAGGGTACTGAAGGTAAGGCCTCTGTGAACGTTCGTTATGAAACATCCTTATCGGAAGCTACACAGGATATTGAATTGGCTGATCCGATCACCTACATGCAGATGCACAACGAAGCGATCAGAACAAGAGATCCGATAGGTCTATTACCTTACTCTTTAAATAAGGTTGATCAAACGATTGCAGGTGGTAATCCAGTGCTTTATCCAACAACAAACTGGTACAAGGAGTTGTTTGAAGACAGAGCGAGTAGTCAAAGATTAAATGTAAGTGTTAGTGGTGGTGGAAAAGTGGCAAGGTATTATTTGGCTGCTTCTGTAACTCAGGATAATGGATCTTTAAAAGTTGATGGGCGAAATAATTTCAATAGTAACATCGATCTTAAAAAGTATGGCGTTAGATCAAATGTTAATTTGAATTTAACAGAAACTACAAAAGCTAAAATTTTATTTGATGCCAATTTTGATAAATATGTTGGACCTCTTGATGGAGGAGGAGATATTTACAAAAAGGTGATGAGAACGAACCCAGTATTGTTCCGTCCATACTACGAGGCTGATGAAGATCATCAATATACACAACACATATTGTTTGGAAATTCAGGAGATGGAGATTATTTTAATCCTTATGCCGATTTGGTAAAAGGATATAAAGATTACGACAGAAGCAAATTTAATGTGACCTTAGAACTTCATCAGGATTTAGATTTTCTGACCGAAGGATTAAAGGCAAGTGCAACTGTTAATGGTAATAAATATTCGTTTTTTGATGTAAGAAGACAGTACAATCCATATTATTATCAACCGGTGGTGAATTCTGAAACGAAAAAGTTATCCTTAAAACCTTTAAATGAAGAGGAAGGAACCGAATATATTAATTATGTTCCCGGGGGCAAACAACTAGAGAGTACTTTCTACATGGAATCTAAATTATTCTACAATAGGGTGTTTAATGATAAACATGATGTTGGTGCCATGTTGGTTTATACCATGAGGGAAAAGGTTATTGCTTTCCAGCCAAATCTTCAAAAATCATTACCATACAGAAATATGGGCTTGTCGGGGCGTACAACTTATGGTTATGATGATAAGTATTTTGGAGAATTTAGTTTCGGATACAATGGATCGGAACGTTTTTCTAAGAAACAAAGATTTGGTTTCTTTCCATCAGCAGGTTTAGGTTATATGCTGTCTAATGAAAGTTTTTTTGAACCTTTAAAAAATGTCATCACCAAATTTAAATTAAAATCTACCTACGGATTGGTTGGTAATGATGCCATTGGTTCTGCTCATGATAGATTCTTTTATTTGTCTCAGGTCAATATGAATAGTGGCAATAGAGGATTTATGACTGGGAAGAATAAAGATAATTATAGACCCGGTGTTTCTATAAGTAGATATGCTAATGATGATATAACCTGGGAAACTGCCAAAAAATTAAATTTAGGTGTTGAATTATCATTGTGGGATAAGCTTGAATTGCATGCTGACTATTTTACTGAACACAGAGAAAACATATTGATGAATAGAGTACAATATGCTAGTATGGGACTTCAGAGTAGCGTGAAAGCAAATGTTGGAGAAGCCAAAGGGGAAGGTTTTGAAGTAACGCTGGATTATAAAGATTCATTTGGTCCTGATTTATGGGTACAAGCAAGAGCTAACTTTACCTATGCAACAAATGAGGTTTACAAAAGAGAAGAACCTGATTATTCTGCAACACCATGGTTATCAGGAGTAGGTCAAAACATGTCGCAATGGTGGGGTTTAATTGCAGAACGCTTATTTGTTGATGAAGAAGAAGTAGAGAATTCCCCAATACAAGGATTTGGTGAATATCATGCAGGTGATATCAAGTATCGTGATGTAAATGGAGATGGAAAGGTGACCAATCTGGATAAAGTTCCAATCGGAAATCCTACCGTCGCTGAAATTAACTTTGGATTTGGCTTTTCCGCTGGTTACAAAGGGCTTGATATTTCTACTTTTTTCCAAGGAGCAACAAATGTGTCATTCTGGGTAAACCCTTATTATACTGCACCTTTTGTTGATGTGACCTATCCGAATGAAAGTGGACTAGGTAAGAAAAACAATCAACTTTTAAAGGCATGGTCAGATAGTTATTGGTCCGAAACAAATCGTGATGTTTATGCAAAATGGCCACGTTTATCTGAAACACCAATACAGAATAATATGCAGACCAGCACCTGGTTTATGCAAGACGGATCTTATTTAAGAATGAAATCGGCTGAAATCGGTTTTACACTTCCTGAAAATTTAGTGAAGAAGTTCAAGTTGACTAAATGTAGAGTATATCTCAGTGGATCAAACTTGTTAACTTTCTCAAATTTCAAACTGTGGGATCCAGGTATGAAAGGAAATGGATTAGGATATCCTATTCAGCGCGTGTATAATGCTGGTATTAATGTAACATTTTAACCGATATTGATATGAAAAAAAATAAAATATTAATACTGTTGGTATTTATGGGAGTAATAAGTTCCTGTGATTACCTTGATGTGGTGCCAGATAACGTGGCAACAATTGATAATGCTTTTACAAATAGGCATAATGCTCAAAAGTTTTTGGCCACCTGTTATTCCTATTTGCCAAGCTATCAAAATTCTCGAAGTAATCCTGCATTAGCTGGAGGTGATGAAATTTGGTATCCTGACTATCATAAAGGGGCAAATTTTGTTAATTTGGCAAAAGGACAACAAACTTCAACCAACCCATTGTTCAATAGTTGGTCTGGTTCATATTATATTGCCATTCGAGATTGTAATATATTTCTAGAGAGAATTGCAGGCGTTCATGAGTTGAATGAGTATGAAAAAAGAAATTATTCAGCGGAAGTGAACTTCTTAAAAGCTTATTACCATTTTTTACTGGTAAGAATGTATGGTCCTATTGTTATAAATGATGTGAAT
>JADGFH010000004.1 GCA_016743925.1 Labilibaculum sp. | reverse complement strand
CTCCACCGCATACCAACCCATGATTTTCAATAGTGTTTGTATTTTTGTGGAACCTTCAATTCACACAATAAAGCACATTAGGCATTTCATTACTTAATTTTTAATCAAAACTATCCTATTCCACGACCTTATTGAATTATTATATCAAGCTTGACATGTCCATCAGTATAGAAAAAACAAAATGCTAGTCTCCTTCCCTTGTAAGGATAAAGTATCTTATTCTCTTGTATAATTCATAACTTTGAGTTGTTTAATTTACAGTTACAATCCCAGTATTACTTTTTACTTTGTGTAGCATCATCCCAACTATCTGTTCTAAAGGAGGAAGCAGGTAACATACTTGCATTATAAAGAGTTCCTTTTACATAATTTTCCCAAGCATATCTTACGGCTACCGGATTTTTAATATTTTTATTCCAAACCTTTAGTTTCCTTCCTTTTATTATTTTCACTTTAGCCTTATGAAAAACTCGATCCTCTCCTGCAATCTCAAAATAGTTTATAGCACTTTTCTCTGGCGTATAAATACCATTTTTAATATTATCAAAATCAATAACAATACTTGAATCTGTTACTTTATGAGATTTATAGACTGGACTTTCACAGTCAACGCCTGCCATCCCATATGTTTTACTAAGCGCATGTAGTAATAAACGATTTGCAATTTCTTTTTTCTCAGGAGGATGAATGTATTCTTTAGCTCCAATATCCATCAAAACAGCCATTCCTGAATTTGGAATATCTGTTTGTGCAAGCAATTGGGCTTCACGAAGATAGGCTGAATTTACTGTACTTCGGTATCTATAAGGGGCAATTTGGGCATAGTAGAAAGGGAAATCTCCAATACCCCATTGCTTACGCCAATCATTAACCATTACGGGGAAAAGTTTCCTGTACACATTTGCTTCCTTTATGTTTGATTCTCCCTGATACCATAAAACCCCTTTAATAGCAAATTTTGTTATAGGATATATCATCGCATTAAAAATTGCTGTTGGTGATCTTTTTTTATCTACCTCGCTTAAATCGATTTCCATATATGGAGATAAAGACTCTTTACTAATCCAGGGCTGAATACGAGTGCCTCCCCACGACGACATAATTAAACCCACTGGAACATCTAATACTTCCTGCAACTGTTTACCATAAAAATAAGCCACAGCGCTAAAATCTCTTGATGATGAAGGAGAAGATTGGTTCCAACCTTTATATTTCGAGATATTATCTAAGGGTATTCCAGAGCCATTTGCTTTAATTACAAATAATCTTAATTGACTATTCGTTGATTTCGCAATAGTCATAGTCCCATCATTGGTGGGTTGCCCAGTATACCCTTTTAATGGTTGCGCCATATTGGATTGTCCAGAACATAACCATACTTCCCCAAAAAGTACATTTTCCAATAAAATAGCAGATTCATTTCCTTTAAAATTAATCGTTTGAGGTTCTTTGCTGTTTGTAGTCTGCACCTTAATTTTCCATTTCCCATTTTTATCCGCTTGGATTTTTAAAGGTTCATTTAACCACGAGGCATCAATGGTTACTTTCTCTTTGGCATCAGCCCAGCCCCATAATATTACTGTAGTATTGCGCTGTAGTACCATATTCGATGATAAAATTGCCGGTAGTTTTACTTCTGCCTGAATTGATTTTACATTTAGTAAAACCAATACGGCTATTACTGAAATTACGAATTTTATTTTCATTTTTTATATTGTAAATAATTATTTAATTCTTAATTGGAAGTACCATATTATACAACTTTTTTGCGTTATTAAACCCTCCATCCAAGAATTGTGCTCCTCTTGCATACATCTGATATAACCACCGCACTTCCCCATACCCAACAGGCTTCCATTTAACATCCACAATCAATCATAACTATATCAATACTGTTATAAATTATATTTGTACATTTTGATTTGTCAGTATTATTTTTAATGTAACACCCTGAGACAAACATCACAACCTAAATTAACATAATCGAGAAAAATTTAGATGTCGGTTATTCATGTAACTATTATCTTTTAAAAATGTAAATGATATTAGTCATTAATAAATTTAATTTGCTTCCATTCAAAGTCAATACTATCATTTATTTGAGGTTCTCCAGGAGTACTTCGTCCTTCTATAATGTATTTTGAAAGCAATGATTTTAACTCGTCTGCCTTTTCGGTTTTCGAAGCAATTAAATTATTCATTTCACTTGGATCTTCTTTTAAATTATAAAGCTGATATTTATGAAGCGTATCTATAACCGCTTTATTCCGAGTTCTAGGAAAACTCCAACCACCAGAGCCTGCGCACATAATTAGTTTCCACTCTTCTTTTCTAATGGCAAATTTTCCATCAATAGAATGATGTACGGTCGCTTCCCTTAAAGGGCTACTCAGTTCTTTTCCTTCAAATAGTGGCATCAAGCTATAACTGTCTTCTGCTTCATTATCTAAAAGCTTGTAACTAGTAATATCTGCACAAGTTGCCATTAAATCAGTGGTGCAAATTGTTTGGTCAGAAACGATACCTTTTTTTATCTTGTTTGGCCATTTAGCCATAAAAGGAACCCTATGTCCTCCTTCAAAAATATCAGCTTTATACCCTCTGTAAATATAACTTGGATCATGTCCTTTTTGCTCTAATAATTCAAAATTTGCTTCTGGAGAACAACCATTATCACTGGTAAAAATCACAAGGGTATTTTTTTCAATCCCTGCTTCATTTATCACTTTTTCAAGCTGCCCAACATAGTCGTCCATCATCATCACAAAATCCCCATAAGGGTTCAGTCCACTCTTCCCCTGCCATTCTTTTGTTGGCATTATAGGTGTATGGGGAGATGGCAATGCTAAATACATGAAAAATGGTTTTTCTTCTTTTGACTTTTCCTTAATATATTCAAATGATTTCCTGAAAAAATTAGGAGTTACATCTTCATGAATAAAATCACTACTAGTAGGACCTTCGCGCCACCAGGAGTATTCGCCTTTATTAACAGTAGTGACATCTGGAACTTCGGTTGGCATACCATTTTCAACATATACATATGGAGCCATGTCCAAAGAGCCAGAATGTCCATAAGAATACTCAAACCCTAAATCTTTTGGACCATTTTTTATAGATTTGGAAAAATCAATATTCTCAAGGTTATTACGATTCAGAATTTTGGTTGAATCTTTTATTGACCAATCCCATCCCAAATGCCATTTCCCAATAAATGCCGTATTATATCCATGCGTTTGCAACATAGATGCAACCGTAGTTCTTGAGTTTGGGATTAATGCTTTCGAATAACCACGTAAAACACTTCTTTTAAGCCGACTTCTCCAATTGTACCTTCCCGTAATTATCCCATATCTGGTGGGTGTACAGACTGAAGATGAGGTATGAGCATCTGTAAATACGATGCCTTCGTCACCTATTCTGTCAATGTTGGGTGTTCTAATCTTTCCACCGGAATTATACCATCTCACGTCACCATACCCTAAATCATCAGCAAGGATATAAACAATATTTGGTAGCTTATTTTTTGTTTTCGTCTGCTTATTATTTACCTCTACACAACTTACCAAAATTACTACTGCAACTAGTGAAGTTAAAATTAATCGTATTTTCATGTTGTTTTTTTAAAAATTGTTGTGCCCAATTTGGCGTTTATATTTACAACCTGCATTCAATGCTTCTACATCTCCATACCATATATCAACAGCAAGAGCACCGCTAAAAAACTCTTTATCCCTAGTAACTTCAATATTTGTTCGCTCATTCCTATCTAGCAATGGCTACTTATCTGAAAGGGATATTTTCCACATCAACAAACTTGATGACTCTGCTTTTTAGGATCTGTAACGTTAAAGCATCATCTTTGCAAGTGAAATACAGTTTCTCCCCGTCACTGAACAGGGTAATTATGAAATAGCTTAGCTTTAGGAATCTTTCCTCTTACTATTCCTGGGCCACTCCATTCAAGCTTAACAGAGGGATTCCACCTGCTAAACCCTCCTTTAACATTGAGTTCAAAATTAATTGGATAGAAGCCTTCTTTTAAAGCCACCTTTACTATTCTGGCTACCGGAGATGCAGTAAGATTTGGACGAGAAGATAAAAGTTTTCTATCTCCAATCTTAAGTGTTCCGTCAGAATCTGCCAGATAATAAAATGTATATATACCTGGGCAATCAACATAAAAAAACCCAGAAAATTTGACCTTCCCAGGAGATCTACGCCCTATAATCTGCACTAAATCATCAGCATTAATATCATTTACTGTTTTTACAAAATCGGGCTGATTCTCATACTTCAGACTATTTTCAGTTACATATGTTTCACGTATTAAACCAGAAGACATCTGAATATTTGTTGCTAATGGTTCTAAAGGTCCTGAGAAACTATAAGTAAATATTTTCGGCGTTTTAATGGCATTACTATTTGAACTTTTTACGTGTAAATCTGTACTGCTAGTAATATTCAGTGCTTTGTAATATTCAGACCAGTCAGATTCTTTTGGCAAAACGGAAGGCTTGGTGAGCGCATATAAAATCTTTTTTGTATTACCAGGCACCTTGCATACAACTTCAATGGATTCAAGAAAACTCCCGCCTGCCGGAGATACCACCGGGGTAGCCTGAGTTCCAATTGAACTATAAATTTCAAAAGTTGTTGTTCCATTATAAAGTCGGCAAGGATAAAAATACTCTTTGGTCTTTCCATCTTTAATAATCAAACCATGGTCGTTTTTCGTATGAATAATTGTTTTCCCATTTCGTTTTTCTATTCTTGAAATCTCAAAACAATGTCCACCACCTTCCATTTGCTCTAATTCACTTTTTGGGTTTGCCTTATCATCTTCAATGTCCTTGTAAAACGTTTCATATATCTTCTTACTATCTATTCCGTAACTATTTTTCCCTTCAGCTAAATTAAGCTGTTTAATACTGTTGCTATCCAGAACATCCCAAACTCCGTGATGATTAAGCATAATCCATTGCCCGGCCATAATATCTCCTGTTGGCAAAGCAAGATCGGCTTCCACAATCAGAGAGTTTTCCTTTTGTTCCTCGTCCCATTTCCGAGAGCTACCAACAACTACACCAGTATATTTAGCCGTTTCATTCCTTAAGTGCACTTTACCTGATTCAGACTTAAGCACATTTCCACCAACAAGATAAGCATCAATTTTACCCGTATTATTTGCAGCAACAAGCCCCATGACTCCAGAAAATTCCAAATCTTTATATTCTACATCCACAGACTTTCCATTAAGAGAATAAACAAATAAATCTTTGCGATTTTTACACTCAATTTCTAAAAGAAGAATATTGGGATCATTCAAATCAATGCGCTTTACACTTGTAATTTTGGGTGCATTGTAAAAAGGTTCATGAACCACAACAAAGAGACTCTCTGAGTCACTCTCTTCAGGTTTTGACCTTAAAATAAACTGCGGCATGGTTTCCCATTTTTCAATTGGCGTGTTCATTTCCCCGTAAAATCCATTTCGATTTAACGCCGGAATTTTAGTGAGAAATACCTGTTGATTTTCCTCCCCAACAATATGGTGTCGGGTTCCTACAGCTTCCTTATCCGACCATGAATTTGCATTAAAACTGTAAGGTTTCCATTTTGCTGAATGAGCATCAATTTTCTTTGTCTTTTCAACTTGAATTGATTTTTCCGGCCAAGGATTATCACAAGTAAAATCTATTGTAAAATATGGTTTTGCCATGGCTTGCTTTACATCAAAAAACAGACCATATCCACTGCCCACAGAGCCACGCTGTGCCACAGGATCATTCCATTCTTCATTAGGAGGTAACAGTGGACGAAGCCCTTCAA
Source organism: Labilibaculum sp. (assembly GCA_016743925.1). Taxonomy (GTDB): domain Bacteria; phylum Bacteroidota; class Bacteroidia; order Bacteroidales; family Marinifilaceae; genus Labilibaculum. Next base: position 23,954 of record JADGFH010000004.1, on the reverse strand, counting down.
TTGGGTTCATTTTAAGGCTACTTTGTGAAGATTCTGAAAAGAAAGGGGAAGATTGCATAATATAGTCATGAGTTTTTCCTCCTGCCACCTGAAATATATCAATTAAATAGGGTTGATTCAACTCCACAGTATTGAGAACTAAGGTTCTTTTATACACAGAAGTTAGATTGTTGTAAACCCTAGCGCCGTCGGCACTAAAAGCACTAAACCCTGGAAGATCCGGAACATAAAACAGTGGGTCCGCATCACTACCAATTTTATTTTGATTCTTGTAGTCAACAACAACACTATTATGCGTAACGGTCATTTCCGAAAATTTACGCAAAACACTCTTATGATACGGGAAAGAACTTAGTAAGGGATGAGCAAATGCATACATCTGAAGTCCAAGAGCGTCTTGCCGAGAATGGTTGCAGCTATTGTCTCCATATCCTAACTGAACCTGTATTTGCTCATCTCCCTTTCCTGCTCCCATTACCAAATGTTTATACCCAGGTTTCATAATATTTATACTCGATTGTCGAGGTCCGCTGGTGTTCCAAATTTTAGTAAATGGATTTGCGTCTTGTAGAACAACCATTGTCCCATCCGGGTAGCGTATATCATTACGAGCATTATATGTTTTTCTATAAAACTCTTCGCGACCTACAAAAGGATAGACATTCTCGATTCTATCTGCTCCCTTATATTGCTCGGGATCAGAATATCCATCGTCCTCCCTGAGTGTGGCAGTTTTTAGGCATTGTATCTGAGAATAACCTGTTCCTTCGTAATAACTTCCGTCAGAAGCAAAAGAGTACCGAGGCAGATCAAAGTATGTTTGAAAAACAAGATGAATTAGGTCCGTCTTTCCAAAAACTTTTCCTAAGGAAAGATAATCTTTACCTGCAGCAGTCTGACCAAAGAAATTATTATATCCGTTATACAGTCGGCGTTTAAGACCACTTTCGAACACTTTCCATAAATCATCCCTTAGATCACAATTTAATTCTTCGCCAAGCAAATCCATGGATCTGCTTTCATAAACTAAATCAACCACACTCAATAGTTCATCCATGCTTTCGTCAGGAAGTCGCCTGTCCCATCGTGTATCGGCCCACCCATAAGGCATTTTCCTGTTTTTAGTAGTTGTATAAGTATGACCATAATTCTTTGTTAATAAATAATCCTGAAAATAATCACTGTATCCTTTTAGGATTAACACAGCAATACCTGCGTATTTTTCATCCTTTGTTAAATGGAAAAGTTTTGCTAAAGATTCAAGTTTCGGAAATAACCATTTCCATTTCGCATAATCAACAGCCCCATTCAGGTAATACTTTCGACCAGTCTTGTTCTGGATTTGCCCAGGTAACCCATATATCGTTTTTTGGGGGTCATAATAATATTCTATTTCTACAGCCCCTCCCTTCATATTATAAAAAATTTCAGAATGATCCATCTGAAATTCATTATTGGGATAAATCGTTTGGCAATCTTTGCATTCAATTTGATTTGGTTTTTTATAATCCCAATAATAATTCATCATCTTACCTTTGGCTCCATCCCATTTCTTTTCATACGGTTTGTCCTTTCTACATGAGGGACAAGCACTCTTTATTAATGGGGTTTGCTTAGGTATTAAATCCAAAACATCTTTTTCATTTAAGGTCATGAGATTAACTACGTCTCTCTTAAGTCTATTAAGATCTTCCTTTGAAATATCATGATTCAGTACAGGATGCTTAAACTGAGGATTTACTTTTTTTATCTGCGCATTGCATACACTCCATGAAAAAGCATACAAAAGAATTATAGTGAATAAAACTTTGTCGAACCTCACAGAATAGATTTGATTTATCATAATAAAAATTTACTTTTCTTATTAAATACATAAAAAATTATTCCTTACTTCGGGAACACCAGTATTATTAGTTTGCTTTAAATTACCAGATTTCTGTGGCAATTAATTAAAATCCATTAAGTCAGAAACAGTACCCATGTTTGCTTGACAGTTTTTTAGTATTAAATTTCCGACTCAACATCGGTATTAAATATTTAGGGGTCATTAGCTAAGTACATACAAAATTAGATTGTTCTATTTTGGCGAATTATTCTGATCTATTTTTTTTCGTTAGAATATCATATATAAGTATTCATACAATAAAAGGTCGTAAAAATAGGGCGGGAGAAAATATTCCCGCCTTAATTTTTAATCTAAAAAACAAAACTATTTATGTATCCTCATTTGATATAACACATTCATAAATCATTAATTCCATTATATCTTGGATGCCGTTTCCAAGCAGAATTAGTTTGCAATTCAACAGTTGGGATTGGCTATGTATAATATTTATTTTAAGATATTCACATTTAGATCTATCTCAGTTTGGGGAATTGGCCACAATATATTATCGGATCCAAACTCAAAATCATACTTCTCACCATATCCATAATTTTCACCACTCCAAAAATCTGTCATTGCTTGTTTATAAGTTCCCCATCTCCTTAAATCTTGATAAATATGACCGTATTCACAAGCCAATTCTCTAATTCTTTCTTCTCGTAAAGATGTCCTCATTTCCTCCAGCGTACCCATAGCTACGTCTGGCATTCCTACTCTGGAACGTACCATGTTGATATACCTTGCAGCTTCTATTTTTTCACCTTCATCTTCAAGTAAAGCCTCAGCATATAACAATAATATATCTGCATATCGCATGACCTTATAATTACCTTCTGAATCTTTACCTGTTATATCATATGTATTTCCTACCATATATTTTACTCCTGCATGATTACTATCCGGCGCATATGAACTCTTAAAATTAACTCCTGATTGCCCTGTTTTTGCTTCAAACTCTTGAATGTATGGTGTATTTTCATACCATGCAGTCCAACGCAGCCTTGGATCCCTATTGTCAAAAGAATTTTCTGGATCAAATTCAGGATCATCACAAGAATAAGAAAACTTCCAAATATATCTTCCACTTTTTTTCACAAAGGTACTCTTTACTTTATATCCATTTGTGGTTTCATATAAATCGATCAACATTTCTCTGGGATTGATCGATTTGCTTCTACCACTTCCTGAACCAGTATGAATTTTACTTTTTTTATCCGGAGACATACCAGAACCTAGTCCGTGCCCCAAACCTGATTTTAGGCCATATTGAATTTCAAAAATAGATTCTATATTGTTATCGCCAGCAGGCCAAAATTGGTCATTATAACCTGTTGGTCCTGGGGTTAAACCGTAATCTCCGCTATCTATTAATTCTTTTAAAACAACTTTAGCCTCAGCATATCGTTTTTCAAAAACATAAACTTTACCTAATAATCCTTGGGCAGCCCCCTTACTTGCTCTTCCTAAAAGTTTAGTACTCCTATATTCTGTAACTGATGGTAACAGGGTTATTGCTTCTTTTAAGTCTGTAATGACCTGTCCAATAACCTGATCTTTTGGAGTTCTTACAGCCTGTGAATTTCCTAATGTTTGTACTGATGTAATTAAAGGAACATTGCCCCAAAAATCAGTTAAGTAAAAATAGGACAATGATCTTAAAAATAAGGCTTCTCCTTTTATTCTATTTAAAGCAGGTGTCGGACTTAACTTATGCATATTATCTAATACCTCATTAGAGTGTTTTATTATTTTATAATATACGGACCAAAAATGTTTACTTATTTTCCAAGTTGAATTAAAACTATCATCTCGTCTGCTATCCAAAGCACCAAAATACCTGGAACCTGATCCTCTTGCAATATACGGTGTCATACAATCAATCATAGGTGCAAAACCGAATACATTACCATCGACATTATCCCTCGATAACGATTTATATGCGCCGTTTATGGATAGCTCAAACTCATCTTCTGACCCATAAAAAGTAGTAGAGGATGCTGTATCTTTTGGAAATTGTTCTAAAAACTCATCTGAACATCTTAGGTTAATAATTGAAATTATTACTAATACTATACCAAACACTCCTGCTCTAATTATTTTTTGAAATTTCATAATTACTTATTTTAAAATGATAATTTAATACCCAAAGAGGTTGTTTTTGCTTGTGGGTAATAATCTCCTCCCCCTCTGGAATACCGTCCCCCATTTGCAGTCCTCGCTCCCTCAAATTCGGGATCATATCCTTTGTAGCTTGTCCATAATACCGGATTTGTTAGATTCAAATAAAATCGCAGCGATTTTATTCCCAGTTTAGTAGAGATTCTTGAATTTAGAGTATAGCCTAACTGCATATTTTTCATACGTACGTATGAAACATCTTGAATATTAAAATCACTCCAGATTGAACTACTTGGTGCCCTTCCTATGGCTGGAAATTGTCCACCTCCTGATACATTACCGTTTTCATCTAATATGGCTCTATTGTCATGGTAGTATTGACCAACATTTTCAGTCCTTCCAGTTCCAAGACCTCCAAATGAAGATTGTATAGCCATATCTTTATTAGCTTCTCCTTGAAAAAACACAGAAACATCAAAACCTTTATATGAAGCATTAAAATTAAATCCGAAGATAAAATCAGGAATATTGCTTCCTATTACGGTTTTATCATGATCATTTATCACACCATCGGGTGTTCCATCAGGTCCAGAAATATCAACAAAGCGAAGAGCCCCAGGTGCTGCTTTTCTTATAGACGGATTTTCTTGTATTTCTTCTTTAGTCTTCCAAATCCCTTCAGTCTTATAACCCCAGTAGGCTCCTAGTGGAAGTCCTTCTTTAATTATTGACACCTCACTTATAGAACCCGGTGCATTTCCTAAGCTAATCAATTTGTTTGTATTTCTTGAAATATTGAATGATAAACCATAGTCTATTTCCTTTATATTATCATCATACGACACTACAGCTTCCCAGCCTTTATTTTGTACCTCTCCCAAATTAAGAACCGAACCCAATTTAAAACCTGTCGACGGAGATACAGGAGAGCGAAGCAACATATCCGTTGTCTTCTTGTCATAGATATCTGCAGAAAATCGCAGTTTATTATCAAACAGTGATAAATCTATCCCAAGATTAGCTGATGTTGTACTTTCCCATTTAACCTTAGGATTGCTTAATTCTAAAATCTGGTAGGCTTTCACTTCTTCCTGCCCATCACCAATTGTAGTGGTGCTACTTACATCAAATTTATTAAGCCATGAAAAATGGGGGATCCGTGCATTACCCAGTACACCATAACCAAACCTCAACATAAAATTGCTTACAACTTTACTATTTTCTAAGAACTTTTCTTTAGAAACTCTCCAACCTATTGATCCCGATGGAAAAACACCATATTCCTTACCGGGAGCAAAAACGGATGTACCGTCTCTGCGGATGTTAGCTTGTAATAAATATTTTTTATTGTAATCGTAGCTAAGCCTTGCAAATAATGACCACAAACTACTTTCTGATAAATTTCCTCTTACCTTTCCTACAGTTTCTGCGGCACTAAGGACCTGCAGATCATTACTGGAAAAACCGTAAGCGTTTACAGACATACTTTCCCTAGACGATTCTCGTGCAGATTGCCCCAGCAACACAGTAAGAGAGTTTCCTGAAGAGTTTAACTTATACGTTAATGTGTTCTGCAGTGACCAGGATTCTCCTACACTACTAGTTTGTGAAAGATCTGCCGGAGGACTTTTTACAGGAGGTTCAGAAGGCTTTGCAAAATTATAAATCAAATAATTTTTCTTAAACCTTTTACTATTAGTATTTGAATTAGATCCACTTAAAGCTAATTTATAACTTAAACCTTTTATAATTTCAACCTGAGCATAGGCATTAACTGTAACGTTATTAGATTTACTTACATTGTTATAATTTTTAAGGTAAAAGTCAGGTGTCTGAGGTATAGCTCTTGCTTCTTCTGGCGTAAGTTTCGTCCCGTTAAGATCATACGCAGGCAATGTTGGTGATGTTCTACTAATTGCAAAGAAAAGCTCTCTACCACTATTACTCAGCGGAGCCAGATATTGTCTTCTATAAGTACTTAAATTAGCACCAATTTTGACCTTTTTGCCTACTTTTTGAAAGACATCAAGTCGGATATTATATCGATTAAATTCAGTTCCAACAACCACTCCATCTTGCTTAGTATAGCCAATACCCAATGTATAGCCCGAAGTAGCTCCACCACCACTTATATTCAAGTGATGATTGTGTGTTAATGCATTTCGCGTAGCATCCTTCAGCCAATCTGTTCCTCCTTCTATATCTTCAGGTAAAACAGTGTTAGCACTAAAAGGAGCATCAGCGTCACTCGTATTAACAGTATACTCATTTCGTCTTTCAGCATAATCCCGAGGACCAAGAAAATTAGGGGTTTGAGTCATAGATTGAAAACCAGCTTCACTTTTTATTGTTACCGTCATTTTACCTTTACCACCAGTTTTTGTTGTAATAAGTATAACACCATTGGCAGCCCTGGCCCCATAAATAGAGGCCGATGAAGCATCTTTAAGTACAACCATAGATTCAATATTGTTTGGATCTATATTGTCTAGACTACTTTCAAAACCATTAACCAATATCAAAGGACTATTGTCAGAAAGCAGAGAACCCACTCCCCTTATTTTTACAGTTGATCCAGAACCTGGTTCTCCATTAGCTTGAGTAACTTGCACTCCAGTTGCTCTACCTTGAAGCACCTGACCAAGATTAGTCGCCGCAACTTTTGTTAGTGCTTCTGAACTAACCGTTACCACAGAACCTGTAAGATCAGCTTTTCGCATAGTACCATAGCCAATCGCAACTACTTCTTCTAATCCCACAGACTTGGTCTCTAGCACGACATCAATTACAGATTTTCCATTCACATTAACCTCTTTGGTTTTCATACCAATAAAAGAAAATGACAGGATTTCCACATCAGATGATTTGTTTAAAGAGTAAACTCCACCAGCATCTGTAACGGTACCAATACTGGTACCTTTAAAAACAACCGCAACCCCAGGAAATCCCGTTCCATTCTGATCGGTAACTTTCCCTGAAATTACAGCTTGTTGAGCAAAGGTCATCAAGCTGCTAATAAACAGCACAAGAACCAGACCTAATTTTAAAATGTTCTTCATTTCAACTAAATTTAGTGAGTAATTAATTTTGCTTTTCGTAATATTGTTTCAATAAAATAGTAATCAGCATAAACCAAAGGTTCATTTATCTCTGAATCGTGAGGCTTAGAGCCCGTAGAGTGTTTTAATAAAAATCCATTATTTTCATTTGGATCAGTAAAATATTCCGGGCTCATAAGAGAATTGCATATTTTATCAGCCGCATGCAGATACAAATCTCCCTCTTCAGAAAATGTACTCAATTCATACAAAGCGGAAGCAATTATAGCCGCTGCTGATGCGTCTCTTGGTTCTTCTGGAATATTCGGTGCATCAAAATCCCAATATGGAATTAAGTCATCTGGAAGATTCGGGTGATTTAAAATGTAAGTAGCTACTTTTTCTGCCTGCCTCAAAAACTTAGTGTCTTGGGTTTCTCTATATACCATTGTATAACCATATAAGGCCCAAGCCTGTCCACGACTCCAAGCACTTTCTGAAGAATATCCCTGATGAGTTGTTCTTTCCTGAACCTCTCCTGTTTCAGGATTATAAGCAACCACATGATAGGATGAATTGTCAGCACGAAAATGATTTTTCATCGTAGTTTCAGCATGGCTTACTGCAATGTCCTTAAACATCTTATTACCTGTTTCTTTTTCAGCCCAAAACAACAACTCAAGATTCATCATATTGTCAATAATAACTGGAAATTCCCATTTATCTGAATTATGATCCCAAGAACGAATACAACCTACATTAGGCTTAAATCTACTTGCTAATGTCTTAGCTGATTGTATTAGAATATCCCGGAATTTAGGATTCTTTGTATATTGATAAGCTTTACCAAAACTGCAATACATCTTAAATCCCATATCATGCGTCTTACCATTCCATTTTTCTCCTTCAAGGGGAAGTGTAAATTCTAATGCTTTTTCTTTCCAGTACTCATCATTGGTATGCCCATACATCATCCAAAGTTCTCCAGGAAAAAAACCACTAGTCCAATCTTTCGCCTTAACCATTTTTACCTTATTATTCTCGACTGATCGTGGCGAAACCAATTTATCTGTTCGATGCTTGGTGAAAATCTCAACCGAACTCACAAGACTTTTTTCTAGAATCCCAAACATTTCCGTATCTTTATTCGAAATGCAACTGCACAGCACTAATAGTGGGAGTATTAATTTTAATTTATTCATTGTAATTATTAAATTGAATTTAAGCAAGCTTAAAACTACAGCTTCAAGAAATGAAGCTCTTACACTATCGTAGTATTAAACCGTTTATTGTTGCATTATATTACTATTGTGTCGCTTCTGCAACAATAGTATGTCGATGATTTAATATCAATTACTATTTTTACAGAAAATTGAATCCCATATCATAACTATGAGACACAAACTTCTTATTTTGATATTTACTCTATATGGTTATCCGTATAAATACCTAATTTTCTTATTTGTTGTAGAATAAAACCAGTATATATGAATTTTATTGATTTTTCAGATAAGTTTCCAGACCAAGAAAGTTGCAAGCTTAAGTTTAAAAAAATCCGCGAATGAGAGGGGATTAAGTGTAAGAAGTGTGGTCATGATTCACATTACTGGAAACGAGATAAAGAAATGTACGAATGTAAGAACAGTGGTACACGCATGTCGCTCAAAAGTGGCACAGTAATGCATATCTAAATTATCATTTAGATATTGGTTTATTGCGATGCATTTATTGACCTCTACAAGAAAAACATACTCAGCAACGGAGATTCAGCGCCAATTAGGACATAAGCGCTCAGGCATTAATACATAAACTGCGCAGTGCTATGGAGAAAAGAGATGCTAACTATGAATTATGTGATGAAATGGAGCTTGATGAGGGATTCTTCAGTACAGCAGTTTCAAAAATAGAAAAAGATGAACCATTAAAACGCGGTCGAGATTCACAAAAAAAGACAAAAGTGCTTGTTATGACTGAAAGTGAGTATATACATCAACCGAAAAAATGCAAGAAGAGTCGAAAAGTAGGCCATATTAAGATGAAAGTAATTGAGGACTTAAAGGCTCACACCATTGATTTAGTAGTGGATGAATGTGTTTCCAGACAAGCTCATGTGAGAACTAATGACTCTACCTCATATCTTGAACTTTCAAATAAAGTAGAAAAACATAGTTCTAAAGTGATACCCAAGAAGGATATCAATAGGAAACTTCTATGGGGCCATATTGCAATTAGCAATGCAAAAGGCTGGTTATTACGTAACTTTCACAAAATCAATAAAGAATATCTACAATACTACTTGGAGGAATTTAGTTACAATTTGACACTATTCATTTACACAGAATTTAGAATACTCCTGTTTTTCAGTAAACCCTATTTAATGGAAAATTAAAATGTCTTTTGCATTTGTATCGATTAATGATGTAACTACCCTTAGTCTACTATTTAATTGTGCATTATACAATGACCTAGGCCTAAGTCCATTATGATTCAGTCCTTCCCACACACCATCAGGTCGATCACTATGTCTACCTTCTGATTTTCTAAATTTGCATCCAATTGCAAAATTAATTGCCGATACCCATGGATTTTGAACACAAATTTCTTCTGATTCACAATTCCATACAATTTGTGTACCTCCTGTCCATCCATGACCTGAACCATAATTCCCCCTGTCTTGAACATTAATTTCTCCATCAGACTCAATCTGATCATAAAGCGTACCTGTTGCCCATCGGTGGTGAGGTCCAATATCCGCATGAGTACTAGTTGCTTTACACTGAGTAAAAACATTGGGTCCACACACTCTTGCTCCAGTAACAAAATCATGTCTCCCTTCGGAAGTTTCGCAGTTTTTAAACAGATTCAACTGTCCGTTACAATTGAATGAATACCGTCTTCCACCAGTTATAATAGATTTAGCTTCCAGGCACTTGCAGTATAAAACCGAAATATTTCGTGAAGATGAAGCTATATTCACAGCGCTATAGCCAAAATGTTTTGCCACAACATTTTTCACCCAACAATCTCTAGATCTATCTATTTTTACTGCATTCCAGGCATGGTCTTCATCTGTTTCGCTGGTAAATTCTGATATTAACAATAAATTCTCAATACCACACTGATTAATTCTTCCTTTGAAACTGTATTTATAAATGTAACCACCACCATATTTATCTTCCATTTCCATCACTATCGGATTGTCTATAAGTAGAGTATCGCCTATGATTTTTTCAATTTTACGCTCATAATGCAAATCATAATCACTGGCTTCCCACTGAAAAAGAGGTTTACCATTGCTTTTATCTTCTATCTGATCCATTTTTATATCAGAAATCCAGTGATCAGTTCCTGGCCGGCAAACCATAATATTGTCCCCCTCTTGAAATATATTTTCTTTGTATACTATAATCTTCTTAGTTCCAACTGGCACAAATGGCATATTTATTTGCTTACGTGAAGCTTCAATCTCCTCAACCGATCCCACGCCTTCAATTTTAATTAGATTATATTGTTTTTTACCTGTTGCAATAAGTACAGTACCATCCTCTCCACTACCAACTCCTCTTATAACAATACCAGATGTACTTATAATGAGTTGATCCGACACCTCATATTTTCCTTGATTTAGCAACAAGCAACCTCTAAAACCATTCGCATCTGGTTTTAGAGTAGCCAATTCATCAATTGCCAACTGAATAGGGTCTGTATCATCTCCATCTTGTGGGGACAATTCAATAACAGTTTGCACAAAAGGCGGCGCTTCTCCTTCCATATATCCAACTTTACTAAAGTCTGGGATAATATTCCCTTTATCATCAGCATGATAAACCAGGTTTTTATTTTGATCAAAAGAAATATATTTAGAATGCCAAGTTGCCTGGGATGAAATATACTGAGAGTACAAAAGGAGCAATCCACTAAAAACTACTTTAATCACATAGGTCATAATAACAATTAATCTAATGAATAAAACCAAGATCTAGAAAAAAGCATTGAGATGCTCATGCACCCCAATACCTAAGGCTTATTATTATTCACCTAAATTTGGATTTAACAAAACATCTCTTTCCGGAGCAGGATAATATTCATGCAGAGCCATATTCCAATTTGTACTGGCGTGTGGATCTGCACTCAGAACTTGATCAAGCATGCCCCAACGATGAAGATCATATCTTCTTTTAATCTCGAAGGTTAATTCACGAGCTCTTTCTCGAATCAATTCATCTTTGAATTGGTCTTTTGAAAGACCTGATAATAATGCTAAACCAGCTCTTAATCGAATTTTATTAATTGCATCAAGCGCATCTTGGGTTGGACCATTTATTTCATTCTCGGCCTCAGCAAATATTAAATAAGCTTCAGATATCCTAAATACAGGAAAGTTACTATCACTTCTTTTAGAAAAATCACTTATTTTTTCGCGACCTATATCTTTCCATTTACCAATATAAGGAGCAGCCCCGATAAAAGTAGTATAGGGTTTACCTCCCCATTCTAAAATATGATATGCTTCTTTTCTTAGATCTCCATTCTCAAAATACATATTATAATAATATTCACTTCCAATAAATATTTTCCAACCATCAGGTCTGGTCTGCACTGAAAGCATACTACCATAGTCAGGTAATTTATTTTGAACGCTATAAATGAATTCTGAATTACTCTCATTTTCAAGAAACCACATCGTATTCAAGTCGGTTAATTCATATCTTGACATATTTATTACTTCTAAAGAAGCATTACGAGCAATATCCCACTTATCTGTCTGATTCAAAGGATACCCAGCCATTGTCATGTAGATTTTAGCCTGAAGTGCTTTCGCTGCACCATAAGTTGGACGACCAGCAGCAGGCCAATCTTCTGTAGGAAGACGGTGACCATCATAAGATCCTGCTCCTACTGCATAATCGATATCTTCTTTTATCAATTGATAAACTTCTTCGATTGATGATGGTTGTAATTCCAACGCTGCGTTAAAATCTACTACTGGCTTGTCTAATAAAATACAATTATCACCAAAAAGTCTAACAAGATGGAAGTACCAAAAAGATCTCATAAATTTAGCAGATGCAACATATTTCTCTTTAACACCATCATTTAAGTCTGTTTTTGATATCCTTGCAATCATTATATTGCTTTCATTAATGATTTTATATGCACTTTTCCACACCTTATAAATAGCCTGATTGGTACTCAAATAGGAGTACCTGTCAATTTCATATCGATCCCCAGATGTATATCTTACATCGATATCATCAGCACTCACCCCCGCAAGAAATATAAGATAACGATCATATAAATCCGCAGATCGCTGATAACTAATTGCTCCATTTAACATCAAATCACAATCTGCCTCTGTTACAGGCAAATTATCCGGAGAAAGAAAATCCTTTGGATTCTCTTCAAGGATGTCCTGACAGCTTGTAAAAGCTGTAAATAGGACTGTTATTACTAATAATATTCTGATATTCATTTTATATATTTTTCAAATCTGTTTTTATTCAATTTAGAAACTTAAATTAAGTCCAAGTGTATATGTTTTTGCCGTTGGATAACCACCATAATCGAAACCTCTCGCAAGATTTCCTGCACGAGAGTTAATTTCAGGATCATAACCAGAGTAGTCAGTTATTGTCCACAGATTCTGACCGCTTATGTAAAAACGTAATTTTGTAATATTCCACTTTCTAGTTACTTCTGAAGGAACAGAATATCCCAAAGACAAATTCTTTAATCTGAGATATGAGCCATCTTCCATGAAACGTGAACTAGCCGGGCCTGTAGACTTATTAATTTTCTGAATTGTCTTTGAAGACCCTTCTTCAATCCAGGCATCTGTTAATAATGCCCTCAAACCATTCTCTGTACCTGCGCGTTCAAGTTTAACTCGATTTAAGTTCAATATTTCGTTTCCATATTGTCCTTGAAACATAATATTAAGATCAAAATTCTTAAACGAGAAATCATTCGAAATTCCAAAAACAAAATCAGGTAATCCATTTCCAATAATAGTACGATCGTCAGCTGTAATAATACCATCAGGAACACCATCAGGCCCACTAATATCTTTTAATTTAATCTGACCAGGCTCACAAGCCCCTACAGGATAAGCCAAGGCAGCACATTCAGCTTCATTCTGATAAATACCATCATATATATATCCATAAAAATTACCAATAGGCTCACCAACTTTCAACATTACAATCTCTCGCCATCCGTCTCCCAAGGAACCCCCTGAATAATCATAGATTTGAGAATCATCCTCCCCTAGCTCTATCACTTTATTTCTATTGAAACTAATATTAAAAGAAGAATACCATTTGAAATCGTTATCAATATTCACAGTACTTAAAGATAATTCCAGACCTTTATTTTCTATGGTTCCAATGTTCTGAGTTTGTGAAGTATAACCCGTATAATACGGTAAATTTTTCGCGTAATGAAGATCTTTAGTTTTCTTCTTATAGATATCAGCTGTAATACTAATTCTATTATTGAAAAATCCAAGATCAACTCCTAAATTACTTTCAGTAGTCGTTTCCCACTTTAAATCTGCATTTGGAATTCTATTTGAAGTCACCGCAGTGTAAAAGCTATCACCTAATGGTATAGTTTTATTTGAATAACTCGCTAATGATTGATATGATGAGATAGCCTGACTACCAGAAGCCCCATAACTAAGACGTAATTTAAGGTTGCTTATTTGTTTAATTTCTTGCATCCATGATTCTTCAGTAACTCTCCAACCTAGAGCTGCCGAAGGAAAGTAACCCCATTTATTATTTTCAGCAAACTTTGAAGACCCATCAGCTCTATAAGTAGCTGTAAATAAATACCTATCAGCATAAACATAGTTCACCCTACCAAGATAAGACAACATAAAATTTTCTGAATATCCAGAATTTACTGTTTGTGCATCAGGACGGCCTAGTTCAAGTGCATTATATATTAAAGCTTCTGTAGGAAAATCACTGGCTAAAGCTCCCACATTTTCACTTTCATATCCCGAAATAGTAACACCTCCCATTACTGTAAGACGGTGTTTCCCATAAGTATCATTAAAGGTTAAGGTGTTTTCATTTAACCACGAACTTGTATTAGTATTTCTAATTGAAGCTTTACCAATACCAGCTGCTTCTAATAATGCTTTACCTGCCCAAAAGTTAGTTTTATAATTAGAGAATCGATTTGTATAGGTAGTCTTTAAAGTAAGATTATCTAAAATTCTATACTGCGCATAAAGATTAACTGTTGCTTTATATGTTTTCAATTTATCAATACGTTCATTGATAATAGCAGCAGGGTTATTTAATTGCGCACTTACAGGAAAAGGTGAAGAATAATTCCCTTCAGAGTCATATGCGGGGATGATAGGAGAAAATCTATTTGCTGCCTGAGTTGCAGAACCTCCACCAGAACCTCCTGGGGTGTCAACACGAGTATTATCTTGTTTAGTACTTCCTAAATATATATTAAAACCTAGGTTTAGTTTATCATTTGCCTTATGATTAATCCTAGCACGTAAAGATTGCCTATCATAACCTGTGTTAGTTATAATTCCAGTTTGGTCATAATAACTTCCTGATACAAGGAATGTAGTTTTCTCATTCCCTCCATTAATGCTTAGGTTGTAGCTCTTAGTTTTAGCATCTTGAAAAATCACATCTTGCCAATCCGTTCCTGTAGGGGTTGCTGCATCATATTGTCCAAGCAACTCCTGAATATCATTATAATTATCTCCTTCATCAGGATATGTACTCAATAAATCAAATTGTTCTTTAGCTGTCATTAAATCTAACTTATTTGCAACTTTCGCTATAGAAGCATATGCACTAAAATCAAATCTGGTTTTACCTTTCTCACCTCCTTTAGTAGTAACTATAATGACACCATTTGCTCCTCTAGAACCATAGATAGCCTTAGCAGAAGCATCTTTTAATATTTCAACTGATTCTATTTCCGCCGGATTCAAAACACTCATATCAACGTCAAGAATTCCATCTACCACTACTAATGGGTCATTATTACCTGAAATAGAATTGTCACCACGAATACGAATAACTGGACTTGAACCTGGTTGTCCTTTGTCATTACTAATAACCACACCGGTAACTTTCCCTTGTAATGCTTGATCTACACGCGCGATAGGCATCTTAACCATTTCATCCGATTTCACTGAGACAACCGATCCAGTAAGATCACTTTTCTTTTGTACTCCATAACCAATAGCAACAACTTCGTTAAGACCAATATAATCTTGCTTCATGACAACTTCAAAATTGTTTGAACTGCCGATTTCAACTTCTTTTGTTTGTAAGCCAATATAACTAAACACAAGCTTTTTAGTGTCCGCAGGTACTGCCAGAGAAAAATTCCCATCCATATCAGTAACGGTACCTATAGTAGTTCCTAATACTGCAACAGTTACACCTGGTATCGAAGCTTTATCTTCTCCAAAAACACTCCCCGTTAATGTCCTATTTTGAGCATTTACCACAGTAATGGTAAAACTCAAAATAATCATTAACATTAAAGATTTCAATCTGTTTTTTTTCATGAATTATAGGATTTAGATTAGTAATTAATTATTATTTAATACTGAATTTTGTTCATTTCATTTTCCTAGTTAGCGCTTCAATAAAATAGTAATCAGCATAAACCAAAGGTTCATTTATCTCTGAATCATGAGGTTTTGAACCTGTTGAATGCTTTAGTAGAAAACCATTATTTTCATTTGGATCAGTAAAATATTCCAGACTCATAAGAGAATTGCATATTTTATCAGCCGCATGCAGATACAAGTCTCCTTCTTCAGAAAATGTGCTCAATTCATACAAAGCAGAAGCAATTATAGCCGCTGCTGATGCGTCTCTTGGCTCTTCTGGAATATTCGGTGCATCAAAATCCCAATATGGAATTAAGTCATCTGGAAGATTCGGGTGATTTAAAATGTAAGTAGCTACTTTTTCTGCCTGCCTCAAAAACTTAGTGTCTTGGGTTTCTCTATATACCATTGTATAACCATATAAGGCCCAAGCCTGTCCACGACTCCAAGCACTTTCTGAAGAATATCCCTGATGAGTTGTTCTTTCCTGAACCTCTCCTGTTTCAGGATTATAAGCAACCACATGATAGGATGAATTGTCAGCACGAAAATGATTTTTCATCGTAGTTTCAGCATGGCTTACTGCAATGTCCTTAAACATCTTATTACCTGTTTCTTTTTCAGCCCAAAACAACAACTCAAGATTCATCATATTGTCAATAATAACTGGAAATTCCCATTTATCTGAATTATGATCCCAAGAACGAATACAACCTACATTAGGCTTAAATCTACTTGCTAATGTCTTAGCTGATTGTATTAGAATATCCCGGAATTTAGGATTCTTTGTATATTGATAAGCTTTACCAAAACTGCAATACATCTTAAATCCCATATCATGCGTCTTACCATTCCATTTTTCTCCTTCAAGGGGAAGTGTAAATTCTAATGCTTTTTCTTTCCAGTACTCATCATTGGTATGCCCATACATCATCCAAAGTTCTCCAGGAAAAAAACCACTAGTCCAATCTTTCGCCTTAACCATTTTTACCTTATTATTCTCGACTGATCGTGGCGAAACCAATTTATCTGTTCGATGCTTGGTGAAAATCTCAACCGAACTCACAAGACTTTTTTCTAGAATCCCAAACATTTCCGTATCTTTATTCGAAATGCAACTGCACAGCACTAATAGTGGGAGTATTAATTTTAATTTATTCATTGTAATTATTAAATTGAATTTAAGCAAGCTTAAAACTACAGCTTCAAGAAATGAAGCTCTTACACTATCGTAGTATTAAACCGTTTATTGTTGCATTATATTACTATTGTGTCGCTTCTGCAACAATAGTATGTCGATGATTTAATATCAATTACTATTTTTACAGAAAATTGAATCCCATATCATAACTATGAGACACAAACTTCTTATTTTGATATTTACTCTATATGGTTATCCGTATAAATACCTAATTTTCTTATTTGTTGTAGAATAAAACCAGTATATATGAATTTTATTGATTTTTCAGATAAGTTTCCAGACCAAGAAAGTTGCAAGCTTAAGTTTAAAAAAATCCGCGAATGAGAGGGGATTAAGTGTAAGAAGTGTGGTCATGATTCACATTACTGGAAACGAGATAAAGAAATGTACGAATGTAAGAACAGTGGTACACGCATGTCGCTCAAAAGTGGCACAGTAATGCATATCTAAATTATCATTTAGATATTGGTTTATTGCGATGCATTTATTGACCTCTACAAGAAAAACATACTCAGCAACGGAGATTCAGCGCCAATTAGGACATAAGCGCTCAGGCATTAATACATAAACTGCGCAGTGCTATGGAGAAAAGAGATGCTAACTATGAATTATGTGATGAAATGGAGCTTGATGAGGGATTCTTCAGTACAGCAGTTTCAAAAATAGAAAAAGATGAACCATTAAAACGCGGTCGAGATTCACAAAAAAAGACAAAAGTGCTTGTTATGACTGAAAGTGAGTATATACATCAACCGAAAAAATGCAAGAAGAGTCGAAAAGTAGGCCATATTAAGATGAAAGTAATTGAGGACTTAAAGGCTCACACCATTGATTTAGTAGTGGATGAATGTGTTTCCAGACAAGCTCATGTGAGAACTAATGACTCTACCTCATATCTTGAACTTTCAAATAAAGTAGAAAAACATAGTTCTAAAGTGATACCCAAGAAGGATATCAATAGGAAACTTCTATGGGGCCATATTGCAATTAGCAATGCAAAAGGCTGGTTATTACGTAACTTTCACAAAATCAATAAAGAATATCTACAATACTACTTAGATGAATTTAGTTACAATTTTAATCGACGATATCTAATAGATAATCTATTTGATAGGTTTTTAGTAGCTTGCATAACTTCAAAAAATGACTTTACTTACACACTTTATGGGATACTACTTTTTATCGTAAGGAGAAGTGTTATCCATATGTCCCATTTCTCGTTTTGGGCCTTTGCCATAAACCAACGATGGACGAGTATTGTAAATACATCTTATCTCCATCCACTCGCCTATTCCTTCCAGAAATTCAATAGCATTATCGTCCAGTGCCCCATCGGCTCTTGGAGGAACGTTTAATAACAGGTTACCATTTTTACTTCCAATATCAACCCGTTTATCAACAATACAATTCACGTTTTGTATTTGGCTCATTTTTTATACCCCAAAAGACTAATGGAATTATCGTTTCGTCATGGATTTTTAAACATGCGATCGGCTTTCGACCTTTCAAGGTCGAGTCTTCCCGCACCAGCAACATAAAGCGAACGTTTAAGGCCTCTTTCCTTTATGAAAAATACTGCTCGTTACTCGCTATGCCATTCCATATTACAGTTATAGATAAGACATTAGTTTCATCCTGGTATTTCCATCATCTCTTAAAAAGGGATTACTACTATCAAAGTAAATCAATTCAGGACGATGCTGATCAATTAAATCAGTTAGACGTTTTACCACATTTCTTTCCATTCCTTTGTGGCATCCAAAGCTTCGTATCCACTTGAATTGTAAGGTTGCATATCTAAATCCTAAAATTCGAGATTTGACTCATCATAAGGAATACAGGCCTTCGCACCTTTTTTGTCGATATAGTGATAGCTTCATTTTTTATAAATTACGTTCATAATTGTTATTCTAGTACAGATTTAATACCTCGTGGGTTTGCCCCGAGGATCATTTACTTTCTCGCTTGTTTAAACAATTACGATGGTGTACAAAAATCTCTTTCATTTTTTCATTACCCAATTTATCCACCCAATCTATTTTTTGCATATTTGAGAGACAATCCTTTTCGCTCAAGGGGCAAGAATTATTCCTTTGGAAGAAAGGACATTCAAAGGCAATAGAATAGACCGTAATTTGCATCATAGAAAATCTTGAAATTAAATTTACAAATAGTACCCCACTAAATTAATTAGTCCGATACTATTTGTAAACTATTACTAAATTAATATCCTTTATTTTGTATCAAATTTGGATTTGTACTCATTTCAGCTGCAGGAATTGGCCATAGATTGTAATCCGGCGAAAGAGAACCTAAGGCTGGCCAAGTAGATCCAAGCTTTCCTGCAGTCCAGTATTTCTCCATTTCACTGGTGTATACATCCCAACGCACCTGATCCATGTACATGTGCCCCCATTCAAATGCTAGCTCACGATATCTTTCTTCACGTAATGCTTTTCGCATATCACTTTGCGATAAATTGACATCAATTACAGGCATATTCACACTTGGTCGTTGGCGAACCATATTAACATAAGTCGCTCCTTGACTGGTTTTGTTTTGTTCTATTAATGCCTCTGCATATAACAAAAGCACATCGGCATAACGCATAATTATCTGATTTCCCGGCGTATCTCCCGAAGTCGGCTGTAGTTTTCCAACAATATATTTTACGCTGGAATGATTATGCTCACTAGAGTGTTTTGATAAATACCTAACACCTGATTGACCTGTTCTTTCCATAAATTCCTCAGCATAAGGAGTATCTTCGTACCAAACTGTCCATTTCAATCGTGGATCTCTATTTGAATAAGGATTAGCTGAATCAAATGCCGGGTCATCGGATGTTCGGTTGAATGTAAAATAATTACTTGGAGCATCTGTAACTGTACTTTCATAGGCACTAACAACCTTATTTCCATTTACGGTCTCAAACAAATCACAATAATATTCATTAGGCTGAATATATTGATAACCACGATACGAAATTCCACTTGTTACATGAGGAGAACAAAACCTTACAAACCCAGTACTTTCTTTTAAACCATCTTCATATTGAATTTCAAAAATAGATTCCATACCATTTTCGTTATCTGGCCAATACATATCCGAAAAATTATCTTCAAGCTGATAATCACCAGAAGTAATAATTTCATTTAACGTTGTCTCGGCCTCTGCATACATTTTTTCGTACATGTAAACCTTTGCAAGTAACATTTGTGCAGCACCCTTACTTGCTCTGCCAAGAAGCGTTTTATTACTTCTATACTCTGTAACAGAAGGCAATAAACTTTCAGCCAGTTTTAAATCAGTGATTAACTGTGTTACAATTTCCTGTTTAGGTGTTCTAGCAGCCAATACTTCATCGTAACTTTGTTCCTTTAAAATTAAAGGAACATCTCCCCAAAGATTTGAGAGATAGAAAAAAGCCAGTGAGCGTAAAAAGAGGGCTTCTCCTTTTATTCGGTCGTGTGCTTTTACAGTCATTTCCACATCCTCATTATCAATACGATAGAGTACACTATTTGCCCTAAAAGCAATCAGATAAAAACCTTTCCACATCGTTTTACCCCAACCCCAACTAGGAGTAACGCTAAATTGGCCTTTGTTAAATGCACCGAAACGGGAAGAACCCCCTAAAGCAAATGGAGTAGCAATATCCATCATTGGGATAAACCCATTTGAATTTGTTTGCAAAGCATCGTAAACTCCGTTCATCGCAGCTGTAAAGTCAGCTTCATTTTTATAAAATGTACCACTCGACAGACTATTCTTAGGATAAGAGTCCAAAAAACTATCCCTACAACTACTTCCTACCAGAAAAAATCCAATACAAAAAACAATTATTATTTTATTTAATTTCTTCATTTCTATTTTTTTTATAGCGTTAGATTAATTCCAATTGACCATGACTTAGTTACAGGATAATTACCGGTCACACCTCTGGTATAACTATTGGTCATTTCAGGGTCATATCCTTTATAATCAGTCCATGTAAAAGGATTTGTTGCATTCAAATAAACCCTAAGATTTTGGATTTTCATAGCTTGAAGTGTAGCCTTTGACAAAGAATAACCAATTTGAAGGTTTTTAACACGCAAATAGGATGCATCCTGAATTTGAAAATCATGCCATAACTTGTCACTCCCCCAAACGGCTCCCATTGCAGGTGTTGTCCCACTTATTACATTACCATCGTTGCCAATAATGGCACGGTTATCCCAAAAATTTTGAGTTGTATTATTTGTAATACCTTCTCCATTACCTCCAAATACCGATTCCCATAACAAGTTCTTATCCGCTTCACCCTGAAAGAATATAGAAAAGTCGAAACCTTTATATCCCACATTAACATCAAAACCATAATAGTATTTTGGCATGTTACTACCAAGGTATGTTTTATCGGCATCGTTTATCACTCCATCAGGTAAGCCGGTAAGATTTCCATTATCGTCAAATCCATCAATATCAATGTGTTTTGTCATACCCGGTTTAATATTTCCAGAGCGATGAGGGTTACTATTAATTTCATCCCATGTCCTCCATATTCCATCTGTTTTATACCCCCAATAAGCATTAATTGGCAAACCTTCATCAACCTTTAATGGGCCCGAAACCCAAGGCTTTACATCCCCCAAATTAATAACTTCATTTTTGTTATGAGAAATATTAAATGAAGCTCCGTAGCTAAAATCACCAGCTTTATCATTATAATCAATCATTAATTCCCATCCTGTATTTCTTACCTCTCCAATGTTAACCACAGGCCCTTTTTTAAAGCCTGCACTTAAGGGAACAGTAGCATTTAGCAACATATCTGTAGTGCTTTTTATATATACATCCCCAGTAAACGAAAGTTTATTCCCGAGAGTAGAAAAATCGATACCAGCACCATAGGTTGTTGTCGTTTCCCATTTTACCTCTTCATTTGTCATTTGTTCAGAGAAAAATGCAGGGTAACGTGTTTGTGGGTCTCCCATAATAGCTCCACCATCTACTTTTAATGTACTTACCCAAGCATAAGAAGGAATAGCTGCATTTCCAAGTTGACCAATTCCTGCTCTTATTTTCAGGTTGTCAACAACACCTGAATTTTCCAGAATTGATTCTTCACTTACACGCCATCCGACAGAAACAGATGGAAAAACTCCGTAATGTTTGCCCGGTGCAAAAACGGATGAACCATCGCGACGAACATTGGCTTGTAATAAATATTTATCATTATAATTATAGTTAATCCGTGCAAACTGGCTGGCAAGCATCGATTCGCCTTGTGAACCGCTTATAGCTGACATTATATTTCCTGCACTTAATACCCTTAAGTTATTATTTGGAAATTCCTGTCTTGTTGCATTAAATCCCGAATTAAGACGCTTATAGGATGAAAAACCTAACAAAGCATCAATACGGTGGCTACCAAATTCTTTTTTATAGGTGAATAAATTCTGAATCTCCCAGGAAAAACTTTCGCTATTTGTATTGGAAAGCGAGTTTTTTGCATTCGAATTTAACGGAGTCGTATGTTCTGTATCATCGGGTGCATAGGCGTACCATTCATCTTGCCACTTTTGTGACCAACCATTAGACAAATTAGCATTTGTTAATATTTTATATTGCAATCCTGGTAATAAATCAAATTCTAAAAATAAGCTTCCTTCGGTTTGATTATTTTTATTTATCTTATCATTTGCAGTAAGAGCACTAGCAGGGACATCACGATTAAACTGTTCTCCCGGATAATCAGGTCTTGCAAATCCATAACCACCATCGGCATTGTATAGAGGAATAGTAGGTGCCGATCTAAAAATTTGGATCAGAACTTCATTATAATTTGCAGAAGTTTTATAAATCGACTTATTCACATTTATATTTAAACCTGTACGAATTTTATCTGTGATTTTTTGATCGAAATTAAAACGAAGATTAATCCGTTCGTAATTGTCAAAATCGGCTCCGGTCATAATTCCATCTTGCTTGATATATCCCAAACCTAACGAGTATTTGGTTTTGTCATTACCTCCATTAAGCCCAACATGATAATTTTGAATAGGAGCACTGCCAAAAGTTTCTTCGGCCAAGTTGGTCCATTCAGTAATTGACTCAGGTGACTGTACGCCTGTCCAATAAGGGGTATCACCCATATATATACGCCCTTCGTTGTATCGTTTTGCCCAGGTTGGTCCGTCGAGCAAATCAGGTAAATGAGTAGCTGATTGCATACCATATTCAGCTTTAAAAGTAACATTTAATATTCCTTCTTTACCTCTTTTTGTAGTTATAAGAATTACCCCATTTGCAGCCCTGGCACCGTAAATTGAAGATGCTGCTGCATCTTTTAATACAGAAAGAGATTCAATATCATTAGCATCAATATTATTAAGACTTCCAGGAAAACCATCGACCAATACCAATGGAGAATTTCCTGATTTAACTGAACCAACACCCCTAATTCTTACTACCGCACCAGCTCCTGGTGCCCCAGATGATTGAGTAACCTGTACACCTGCCATTCGCCCTTGTATAGCTTGCCCAAGGTTGGTTGAAGATACTTTTACTAATTCTTCAGATTGCATGGATGCTACAGAACCGGTCAAGTCCTTTTTAATCATTGTACCATAACCAACAGCAACAACCTCTTCAAGGCCAATATAATCTTGCTCCATAACAACATCTATATTGTTTGAACTGCCAATTTCAACTTCTTTTGTCTGTAAGCCAATATAACTAAATACAAGCTTTTTAGTGTCCGCAGGTACTGCCAGAGAAAAATCCCCATCCATATCAGTAACGGTACCTATAGTGGTTCCTAATACTGCAACAGTTACACCTGGTATCGAAGCTTTATCTTCTCCAAATACACTTCCCGTTAATGTCCTATTTTGAGCATTTACCACAGTAATGGTAAAACTCAAAATAATCATTAACATTAAAGATTTTAATCGATTTTTGTTCATAGATTTTGGAATTTTAAATTAGTAATCAATTGTTATTTAACAATCAATTTTGTACATTTCACTTTCCTAGTTAACGCTTCAATAAAATAGTAATCAGCATAAACCAAAGGTTCATTTATCTCTGAATCGTGAGGCTTAGAGCCCGTAGAGTGTT
>JADGFH010000544.1 GCA_016743925.1 Labilibaculum sp. | reverse complement strand
CTGTTATTTCAGCCTGATCTGAGCAAGTTCCATTTACTTCAGTCCATCTTAATGTGAAGGATCCATATGCATCCGATGTTACCGTAGCATTTGGATCATTAGAATTTGGTGAAAAGCTAAGGTTTCCTGTGCCCGATACTTTTGTCCAAGTTCCCGTGCCTACGCTTTGTGTTGCTGACAAATTAAAGTCAAAATCACACTCATCTCCTCCTGAACCAGCATTAGCGATAGGCTGCTCATAAAAGTTAACTGTTATTTCAGCCTGATCTGAGCAAGTTCCATTTACTTCAGTCCATCTTAATGTAAAAGTTCCATAGGTATCGGATGTTACTGTAGCGTTTGAATCATTAGCATTTGGTGAAAAGCTAAGATTTCCTGTGCCTGATACTTTTGTCCACGTTCCAGTTCCTACACTTTGTATTGCTGACAAATTAAAGTCAAGATCACACTCATCTCCTCCTGAACCAGCATTAGCAATAGGCTGCCCATAAAAATTAATTGTTGTTTCATCCTGATCTGAGCAAGTTCCATTTACTTCAGTCCATCTTAATGTGAAAGTTCCATAGGTATCGGATATTACTGTTGCATTTGGATCATTAGCATTTGGTAAAAAGCTAAGATTTCCTGTGCCTGATACTTTTGTCCACGTTCCAGTTCCTACACTTTGTATTGCTGACAAATTAAAGTCAAAATCACACTCATCTCCTCCTGAACCAGCATTAGCAATAGGCTGTTCTTGAAAATCTATAGTAAGTTCTGCTGAAGAAGACACACAAGGTCCATTTGTAAATGTCCATCTGTACTGATAGCTTCCATAAGCATCAACCGTAACGGTTGAATTTCCATTATTTGCATCACTAAATACACTTGAACCTGGGCCTGATAATTGTGACCAAGTTCCAAGCCCAATACTTGGTGCATTTCCACCAAGAATCAAACTAGTTAAAGTTCCACATCTTTCCTGATCACTCCCAACTGTAGCTACTTCAGAGTCCTCATAATAATTTATCGTTACATCGACACTTGATGAAGTGCAAGTCCCATTCGTAATTGTCCATCTGTAAACATATGTCCCATAATTAGAAACAGTAGCAATGGCACTAGCTAAATTTTCATCACTAAAAGTACTTAATCCTGGGCCGGATTCTTGAGACCAAGTTCCAACACCAATTGTCGCTACATTTCCATCCAAAGCGAGACTTGTTTTCACTCCACATCTATCTTGATCAGCCCCAACACTTGCTACTGTTGGGGTTTGGTAGTAATTTACAGTTACTTCAGCAGTAGTTGAAGCACACGTTCCATTGCTGATTGTCCAACGGTATACATAAATTCCAAATTGATCAGGTTTAGCTGTAGAACTTCCTGAATTTGAATTACTGAATGTTGTTGATCCTGGACCAGAAACCTGAGACCAAGCACCTATCATTGGCAAAGTTGGATCGTTACCTCCTAAGGATTCACTCTGAGTTGTAAGAATATCAGAACTACAAATATCTTGTTCTGTACCAACTGTCGCAGGAACAGGTGACTCAAAAAAGTTAACACTTATATCCGCAATTGTAGATGCACAAGTTCCATTACTGATCGTCCAACGATATACATAGTTTCCATATTGCGTAACTGTAGCTGTTGAATTTCCTGAAATATCATTACTAAATATCGTTGTTCCTCGACCGGATACTTGTGACCACAATCCACTGCCTACTGTTGGTGTATTTCCACCCAAACTTGCACTTGTTAATACTGCGCAAAATTCTTGATCAGCACCAGTACTTGCTATCGATGGTGTTTGATAGTAGTTAACAGTTATATTGGAAGATGTTGAAGCACATATTCCATTAGTAATTGTCCACTTGTACACATACACACCGAATTGATCAGGTTTAGCTGAAGAACTTCCTAAATTTGAATTGCTAAATATTGTTGATCCCGGTCCAGAAACCTGAGACCATGTACCTAGCATTGGTGATGTTGGATCATTACCTTCTAAGGATACGCTCTGCGCCGTAAGAATATCAGAACTACAAATATCTTGATCTGCTCCAACTATTGCTGGAACTGGGGATTCAAAAAAGTTTACGGTAACATCCGCCGTAGTTGGTGTACAGCTTCCATTATTTATTGTCCAGCGATAGATATAAGTTCCAAATTGAGTTGGCTTAGCTGTTGCGTTACCCAAATTTACATCGCTAAATGTTGTTAATCCTGGACCTGAGAACTGAGCCCAAGTTCCTTGCATTGGTAAAGTTGGATTATTTCCTCCTAAGGATGTACTTTGAATTGTAAGAATATCCGAACCACAAATATTTTGTTCTGAACCAACAGTTGCTGATATTGGAGATTCATAAAAATTTACGATAATATCAGCAATTGTTGGTGTACAAACACCATTACTAATTGTCCATCGATAAGTGTAGGTGCCATATTGAGTTACCGTAGCTGTAGAAGTTCCTGAAATATCATCACTAAATATTGTTGCGCCATTACCAGATACTTGTGTCCACAATCCACTTCCAGGACTTGGAGTATTTCCACCTAAGCTCGTACTTGTTAAAACGCCGCAATTATCTTGATCTCCCCCCACACTTGCCATTGTAGGCGGCTCTTCATAATTCACTGTGACATCAGCATGTGTTGACGTACAAGTACCATTACTAATTGTCCAACGGTAAACCTTTGTTCCATAATCGCTAGCTGTAGCAGTTGAACTACCCGAGTTGGGTGCACTAAAAGTACTTGTGCCTGTTCCAGAAAACTGTGTCCAAGTTCCTGTTCCTGTGCTTGGATTATTTCCTCCTAGACTAGTACTTATTTTGTTACAATTATCTTGATTTAATCCTACGGTTGCAACATCTGGAGTTTCATAATAATTTACTGTAATATCAGCAAAGCTAATACATGCACCATTACTTATTGTCCAACGATACACATAACTACCATAAGCAGTTGCCGTAGCTGTAGAGCTTCCAGAAGTTTCATTTCCAAAAGTAGTTGTACCAGGGCCAGATTCCTGTGACCATAAACCATCACCTACTGTTGGAGTATTACCTCCAAAACCAGAACTTAGTAGTCCGCCGCATACATTGCGTGTTCCTCCAACCGTTGCGGTAGTTGGTGCAGCTGTGTAACTTACATCTACATCTGCAAAATTAACAGTGCAAGGACCGCTGCTTATTGTCCATCTATAAACGTAATTTCCCACTACACTTGCCGTTGCGGTAGATGTTCCTAAATTCGCATCACTAAAAATTGTTGTTCCTGGACCTGATACTTGAGACCATGTACCTACACCAACATCAGGATTGTTACCTCCAAGCGCTTCACTGGTAAATGTACCACACGAATTCTGTGCAGAACCAACACTTGCATCAGATGGCGTTTCAAAAAAATCTACCACTAAAGTATCAGTGGAATGACAAAAACGATTGTCTATATCCAAATTGAAAACATATCTCCCATAATTGGTAACAGTTACATCCGAAATAAATGCTGTAGGATCATCAATAACTGCTGTGCCTGGACCTGATCTTAATGACCATGTACGATTTCCAATACTAGGAACACCAATCGAAATTGTTGATGATAGGCCGCAAACTTGCTTATCAGGTTCTGGTATAGAAAAAACCTGTGTGGCAAAATCAACATTGATTTTATCTGAACTCTCACAAGCTCCGTTTGTTACCGTCCAAGTAAATTCATAAATACCAGTATCATCGACAGATACTGTAGCATTTGGTGTATTTTCATCTGGTGCGAAAGTAGCGTTTCCTGAACCTACTGTTTTAGTCCATGTACCTGCTCCAACACTTGGTGTTGCCGCAGAAAGTAGAAAGTCATAACCACATTGATCACCACCAGTTCCTGCATCAGCAATCACATCAGCACAAGCGCCAGATGCACAAATTTGGAAATTACCGCTTGTATTTTCTTGATCATATACCCTAATGTAAAGAATTTCGCCAGGGATTCTACCTGTAAAACTTGCTGTTGTAAATACAAAAAATGGACTTGCAGATTCGTAACAACCTATTTCAGTCAAACTGCCACATAAACCTTGATAAACGGAAAAATTCACCTTATTAAGCCAATTCGTAGTTTTTAATGTAAATGTTTCAATGGTAATTTCACCAGAACTTGGAACAACTGCTGTAAACCATACATCTGCTCCTGAATAACTACCACAAGACGGATTAGATATCCCACTATCATTAGCATCTACGTTAGAATAAGTTACATAAGAACAGGTTAAATTAGTTATTAAAGATGTTGCACTACATGGATTGTCATTTGAGGGAGGTGCTGGGAAACTGGCTAAATATGGTGCTGAAGTATCGAATATTAAACTATCATGAGCAGACAGTCTATTAACTCCTACTATCATAACAACAACAAATAATAAAAAAATAACTACTAAAAGTAGATGTCTTTTCATAAACTAATTATTTGAATTAATCACAAGTAACCATTAATATCAATTACGCAAAATCAAATATATACATAAAACCCTTTAATTCACTTATCATTATAACAATAATAATAAGATGATTTTATTATTTATTATTTTACAATCTCAACTTACATAAGTTAAGCTAAAATAATAAATACAATACGTAATCAGAACAATTTTGTTCCTTTATTAAGATATCATATTATAC
>JADGFH010000543.1 GCA_016743925.1 Labilibaculum sp. | reverse complement strand
AGAATTCTAAATCCAATACTATATGTTTAAAATTCTATCAAGCTTAAGTCTTGCATTGCTTTTTGTTTTTTCCTGTAATGTTCCTACTAAATCAAAAACCTATCAAAATGGAGTTGTAATTACAGCTCACTATTTGGCCTCCGATGTTGGTAATCAAATTCTGAAAGATGGTGGAAATGCTTTCGATGCCGCAATAGCCGTTCAATTTGCATTAGCGGTTGCTTATCCAAGAGCTGGAAATGTTGCAGGTGGAGGATTTGCGGTAATTCGAACAGCTAAAGGAGATTACAATTCGCTCGATTTTAGAGAAACAGCTCCAAAGGCGGCTTTTGAGCAAATGTATTTGGATGAAAATGGAGAAGTTAACCCTGATTTAAGCCAGAAAGGACATTTGGCAGTTGGAGTTCCAGGTACGGTCGATGGTATGGTGAAACTACATCAAAAATATGGGAAAATAGACTGGAAGGCATTGCTTGCACCAGCAATTAAAATGGCTAGGAATGGTGTTGCTTTAAGTTGGTTGGAAGCGAATAAATTAAATGATTATCGAGAGCAAATCAAAAATCAAAATAGAGGGAAAGATACAAATCCATATGTAAGAGAGAATCTTTTTATTGAAGGAGATACATTGCATAATATAGCCTTGGCAAGAGTATTATTACGAATAAAGGAAAATGGACGAAATGGATTTTACGAAGGTGAAACTGCCAATTTAATTCTTACTGAAATGGAAAAGAATGGCGGGATTATAACGGCTGAGGATTTACAAGATTATCAATCCATCTGGCGTAAGCCATTGATAGGCGAATATCGCGAACACAAAATTATTTCGATGCCACCACCATCAAGTGGAGGAGTTGCCTTGCTGCAATTGTTAAGTGGTGCAGAACAGTACAAAATGAATGAATTGGCTTTTGGATCTTACGAGCATATTCATTTAATGGTCGAGCTGGAGAGAAGAGTGTATGCCGATCGGGCAACTTGGTTAGGTGATCCTGATTGTTGCAAAGTTCCTACTTCGGATTTAATTGATAACGAATACTTAAAGGATAGATTTTCGGATATAAGCATGACTGCTAAAACAAATTCCCAGGATGTAAAAGCTGGTTGTGTCGAAGTGATAGAAAGTTTTGAAACGACTCATTTTTCTATTGCCGATTCGGAAGGAAATGCAATTGCGGTAACCACAACCTTAAATGGTAATTACGGAAGCAAGGTTGTTGTGGAGGGCGGTGGCTTTTTCCTTAACAACGAAATGGACGATTTTAGCAGTAAACCTGGCTTCCCAAATCAGTTTGGATTGGTTGGTGGTGAAGCGAATGCAATTGAGCCAGGAAAAAGGATGCTAAGTAGTATGACGCCTACAATTGTTGAGAAAAACGGTAATCTGTTTATGGTATTGGGCTCCCCTGGTGGATCTACAATTATCACTTCGGTGTTTCAAAATATTGTAAATGCAATTGATTTTAAAATGCAGCCGCAAGAAGCCGTTGATGCTCCGCGTTTTCATTCACAATGGTTACCCGATGAGGTTTATGTCGAGAAGGCTTTGTTGTCAAAAGAGGTGTTTGAAAAACTTAATTTACTAGGCCATCAAATTAAAAAACAATCCAAAATAGGAATGATGGCTAATATCTCTACCACAACAAATGGTACATATATCGGAGTTCCCGATACTTTACGACATGCCGATAGCAAGGCCGCAGGATATTAATAAGTTATTCTAAAATTCATATTTAATCCAATACAGATAGGATATGTCTGTTAAAATATAGAAGAATCACATAATTGAATAGCATTCTCGTCCTACATATTTATGGAGATAGTTCTTACTGTGTTCATTTAGTCCGTGTTATAATGCATGATTTTTTAATAGGGTATTGTTTAAATTACAGATTGAGTGGCATCTATTTTAAAGAGCTTTTGTTTTGCCTCTAAGATTTAGTAAGACCGGGAAGCTTCAAACTTGTTTGCAGATCGCCCGGCCGCACTTAATCATGAGGTGAATAAGAAAGTTTTTAAAAATGTAGCCTTGATTTTTTTTGCTTCCGTTTTTTGTATTCAAGACAACAATTGGAGCAAAGCGGAAATCATGAATACAAATAAAAGTAGACTTTAATGAATAAATGAAGTCGGGTTTGGGCGGATAGCCCAATACAAAAAATAAATAGGACAATATTGCTAATAAATATAGGATCTATATTTTAAGATATAGAGGAATCCTACGAATAAATAGATAAGTTGTGGGAAGCAATAGAAATATTCTAGGAGACAATAGGAAAACTACAAGTAAAAATAGAATTGCATTGGGAAGAAATAGAATTGCATTGGGAAGAAATAGAAATGTAATGGGTATAAATAGAGATGTACTATGAAAAAATGTATATGTTGATTGTTATTATGGCCAAAATAGGAGTAAAAATAGAAAACTAGAGGAATATTTAGCAGTTACTTGTTTGATATCTAAATAGATTTGAATAAATTAGATCATATTTACGGTAAAAAATATTTCATTATGGAGAACTTGATGCAAAGCCAATCCAAGCTTAGGG
Source organism: Labilibaculum sp. (assembly GCA_016743925.1). Taxonomy (GTDB): domain Bacteria; phylum Bacteroidota; class Bacteroidia; order Bacteroidales; family Marinifilaceae; genus Labilibaculum. Next base: position 2,108 of record JADGFH010000543.1, on the reverse strand, counting down.
TGAATGAATTAATTAAGGAGGAAATGAAAAAGCAAGCAGTTTCGCCAGTCGAACTTGCTCAGCGGTTAAAAATCGCACCTTCATCGGTATACAATTTATTAGAAAGGGATAGTATTCAAGTTACCCGACTTGAAACCATTAGCAGAGCACTTAATATGAATTTTTTTAGAATTATGGCTGAGCAGATCAATATTCACGAACCTGTTAATGTGAAAATCGAAGAATTGGAAGAACAATTAAGTGATCAGAGAAAAGAGAATGAGATCTTAAAGGAAGTAATAGCTTTACTGGGAGGCAGTAAATAAAAAAGGCAAATTTCAAACGAAATTTGCCTTTTAAGATTTATGGTAGTTGGGTTAGATATTCAATTTAATGTAAGGATAAAACGAAATCGTTTCGTCCCATTAGTAATTTTCTTCGATTTAAAAGTAATAACTTTTCTCAGAAAACTACGTTTTAGGGCAAGTGTGTGGGGTTATTTTTAATCAATCTAAATTGATTGGAGTGTATATAATTACAGCGCTTTCTTTTAATTTGAAGGTGAATTTCAGATATGGGTTAACAATTGTTAATTGTTTTATGTATTCTTCTTTTCATTTCGAATAAATATTACTTTTGAGATGCAATTGCAAAATCCTTACAATTACATTGTCTTATGAGTCCAACAAATCCTCAAAAAGTAATTAAATATTGCCCTAAATGTGGAAGTACTGATTTCAACTTTAAACCAGATAATTCATTTTTATGTGTTAGTTGTGGTTTTCATTTATATGTAAATGCAGCCGCTGCTGTTGCCGCATTAATTGTAAATGAGAAGGGTGAAATATTACTCACGAGAAGAGCTTGTGATCCGGATAAAGGATTGTTGGATTTGCCTGGTGGCTTTGTCGATGTAATGGAAACAGCCGAACATGCGCTTCAAAGGGAGATAAAAGAAGAATTGAATTTGAAGGTTGATAAAATGGAATATTTCATGTCCTTCCCTAATGAATATATTTTTGGTGGACTTTCAGTATTTACAATTGATTTAGCCTACATTTGCAAAATTAATTCGTTTAATGGCATAGATGCTAAGGACGATATTTCAGCCTATGAGTTCTATCAATCTGATAAAGTTCCATTTGATGAAATAGGATCTGTTTCGATGAAAGAGATGGTAATGGCATTTGTAAATAAAAACTTGAATGAGAATACATATTAATCCCAAATACAATAAACTAAAGCAGTTTTTAAGAGACTTACCTGCAGATTTTGAGAATACAGGTAGATCTATATATAAGGGGCGAAATGAAATTAAAGTTATCGAATTTGAGGGATTGCAATTAAATGTAAAATCTTTTAAAGTTCCTCATTTAATTAATAAAATCGCTTACGCTTGGTTACGTGGTTCAAAGGCAAAACATTCTTACCAATATGGTATGGAGATTATTAAAAGAGGAGCCAATACGCCAGAACCAGTTGCTGTTGTTGAAAAATTAAAGAATGGTATATTTCATGAAAGTTATTACGTTTCACTCCACCATAAATATGATTTCACAATTCGAGATTTAGTTGGATTCGAATTTCCAGATAAAGAAAATATCCTTCGACAATTTGCAGCCTTTACTTATGAGAAACTTCATAAAAATGGAATTCATCATTTAGATTATTCTAGAGGCAATATTCTAATTTCAAAATTGGAAAACGGACAATATGATTTCTCAATAGTAGATATCAACCGATTAAAATTTGAGAAAATGGACTATTTGAAAGGATTAAAAAACTTTTCTCAAATATGGGCAAGTGAAGAAGAGCTCGAGGTGGTAGCAAGAGAGTATGCTCGTATAAATAGCCAAAATGAAGATAAGGCTGCGAAATTATTGATTCAATTTGATAAAGAGCATAAGATTGAAATAAATAGAAAAAATAAATTGAAAAAAAGACTGAAAGGTAATTGTTAGTTTATTGTTTTCAACATATAAATAAGGGTGCATTGTCAGTAATTAGTCTTTAGTTAGACTAACACCAGTTAACTCAATAATAAAAGATAAGGAAATATGAAAATTCTTTTGGTTTGTGACCTAAAAATCCCAGCACTTCTTTACGGAGGCACAGAAAGAATCGTATGG
>JADGFH010000542.1 GCA_016743925.1 Labilibaculum sp. | reverse complement strand
AGAACGATTTAAAATTATTTTTTGTTATATCTATGTAGTCGATTTCGTTTGGACAATAATTTTTGTGAATAAATAGATTTATATCAATATCTTTCCCGTTGTTATTATGTAATTGCAAATTAGCTGAGGTAGAAATTCTACCTTGTGAATAAAAATAGTTTCTTTTAAGAATAATTGTAGATGGCAGTTTTAAAATTATCGATGTGTCATTATCTTCATGAATATATTCTGGCATAAAATTGATATTGAAAGAGCCAACTATTTTCAATCTTGAAATTATAATATAAGATTCCTTATAAGTTTTAATAGATCTTTCACCGACTTCTTCATGTCTTAAAATAGGAACATATTTAATGTGTTTATCTAATTTATGCTTTTTAAATACTTCATTATAAGCCTCGGCGACTTTTATTTCTTCAATCTTATTATAATGATTAATTGAATATCCATCTTGAAATTCAATTTTATCAAAATTTGCACGAGAATAAGCTTCTTTGAACACCTCTTCTAAAAGGCTCGCTTTAATTTCTGTTCTTTTGGAATTTTTAATAATAAGTAGAAGACTCATTATAGCTAAGAGTAATACTATAGATGATATTATAGTGCTTGTTTCTGTCATCTTAATGCTTTTTTGAAAATAGGATATCATGATTTTAATTCAAAAAAGAAACAAGACCCTTACAGCCTTGTCTCAACCCAACATTTATTCAATTATAATATTTATTCCACCTCGCTACTTACTTCTTGTTCGCTAGTAGCGCGGCTTCTACGAGTTCTGATTTTTGTATTAACCAGTTCGATATAGTGAATGATTTTTGTGTAGGTGTCGCCATAAATTTCAGGCTGAGTGTCGCTCATGATATATAGGTAAGAAATTAGTTTGGTGTTGATAAGTTCTACCACCTCTTTTCTTACTACACTCGAAGGAATTGTGTTTTCTTTTAAGGCTTTTATTTCCTGGCCTTTTCTGTAAATAGTTTGAAGATCGGTGTGTGCTGTTTTGCATATCGCGTAACTTTCTCCAACACCAAATAAAGCAGTTATCCTATTTTGGTACTCTTCGGTATCAAGTTCCGAAAATAGCGATAAGGCCTGAGTCATCTGCTCTTCGTAACCCAATTTGTACATGTAGGGGTTCTTAGCCTGAATTTTTGCCCATATTTTATTGGCTTTTTCTACTTTGTCGGCATCAGACAAACTCATGTTTGCATCAACAAACTTTTTGAAACAAATCAGGGAATCGTCGAAAAAGTTATCTAATTCTGAGATTTCTCCTGTGAATTCCGATTTCTTTTCAATTCCTATTGAATCGAACAAAACATCAGAACTACCCTTTATTTTTGCATATATTGCGGTTAAATTTAAATCTGCACTAAAATCTTTTTGAGCAAGTACCGATAAACAGTTCGTGCTGGTGTCATATGCCTCATTAGAAGAGCATGTGCTTAGTAATTTTGTGTCCATTTAAAATTTATTTATTAGTTTTTTTATTGTTGGGTAATCCGAATTTAAGAATTGATATTGAATTATGAAAATTATTCATAATGAAATATTAATTTAGTGTGAAGCTTCACACTAAGTTCGTATTTTAATGATATTCAGCGAAAAAAGTATTGTGAAACTCAGATAGGAGAAGAATCAAATAAAATTTATGCTCAGAAACTTAGATCTCTCAAAAACCTCTTGAAAATAGTTTTAGGAAATTCAGATAATCGGAATATCAGCTGTAAATGAGTTGAGAAATCCAGAGAAGAGAAAAGTGTAATGTAAATAGCACTAAGAAACTCAGTTTTCTCAAAAAACACGCGTAAAATGTCTCAGAAATTCAGATTTGGGAAAAAACAAGAAAAAACTCCCTGAGAAATTCAAATAAGAAGAAATTACAATTTGTTTTGATATGAGAAACTCGGATCTGTATAAGTATCATGAAAATTGATTTGAGAGATCCTGACAGCTTTCTGAATCAGGTTATTTTGGCAACAGGAATTTATTGCTTGAAAAGCCGTAGCATACTATGTCCCATATCGTGTTCTTTGTGAAAACTCTTTGTGGCTAGCTCTTACAGATTCCCCTTCAGTTCTAATTCTTCAGCCACTTCTTTCATGGCTTCAATACAATCGTGAATCAAATCTGGAATTTCGATATTAAGCATTTGTGCACCTCGTTCAATTACGGTTCTGTCTACACCTGCTGCAAATCGTTTATTTTTCCAGTTGCGTTTAACAGATTTAACTCTAACATCCAAAACCGATTTCGATGGACGAATGAGGGCGGTGGTTCTGATTAATCCAGTCAATTCATCAACAGCATAAAGTGTTTTCTCCAAAATAGTTTGGGGTATAACATCGGTGCAGGTAAGGTATGCATGACTTTCAACCGCACGAATGTATTCTTCGGGCCAGTTAGCGGCCTCTAATATTTCACGTGTTTTTATACAATGTTGCTCTGGAAACTGATCCCAGTCCAGATCATGAACCAAGCCAATAATTCCCCATTTTTCTTCCTCCTCGCCATGTTTGCGAGCGTAGTATCTCATGCAAGCTTCTACAGCTTTTGCGTGAATTATTAAACTTGGGTTTTTCGTATAGCTAATTAAAAGTTCGTACGCTTCTTGTCTGTTTGGGGATGTAGTCATCTGAAAAATAGATTTTAAATTTCACTAAAAATAATAGTAAAATTTGAACCATGGTTTTCTTTGCTGTTAATTTCTAATTTGGCATTGATTATTTTTAGGTAATCAAGAACCGTATTAAGTCCCATGCCTGTTGTCTTTTGGCCCGATAAACCTTCTTTTCGGATCGGATTTTTCTTATAGATGCTATCGATAACTTCTTGTGACATTCCAATCCCTTTGTCTTTTATAGAAATGTGTGTTTTGTTGTTTTTTACAAAACTACTTACGCTAACAATGCCGTATTCGTGGCTGAATTTAATGGCATTTTGAAGGATATTTCGAATGATAAATTTGAAAACATTCTTATCTGTGTTTAAGCTTAGCTCACCGTTTAAATTCGTTTTGAAATTTACATTACTCAAATTAATCTTAAATGTATTACAAGTATCTCGCAGTACTTCGTTAATTTCGAAACTGGTTTTCTCTATTGTTGGCCCTTCCTTCGACTGATTAACTCCCCAATAAAATAAATCTTCCAATAAACCGCTTGTTCTTGTTACAACATGAAATATATCTTTGTTGAATTCCTCTTTTTGTTCCTCATCAATTACATAATCCTTATTGTTTATGAAAGTTGATAGATTTAAAATAACACCAATGGAACCCCTTAAATCATGAGCAAGTATTGAGAAGAATTTGTCTTTATTTTGGATTACTTTTTCTAGTTCTTGATTGGTTTCATTTATTTTGTGCGTTTTTTCTTTCACTAAACTTTGAAGTATTTTGGCTCTGTTTTGTTTTAGTTTAAGCCAAATTAGAAGAATAAATACCAATACCGTAAGAACAATAACCGTAATGATACTAATTCGTAAGATTAAATTATTTTCGTTTGGTTGGTTAAGGATAATACTATCAACCGGAAGTTGATTTTCATTGATATCAAAACCTAGCATTTCTTTATAATCGAAATAATAATCACTCTCTATGATCTCATATTGAGGAATGTCATCAGAAAATGTATTATCAACAATTCTTAAGGCAAGATTTGCAGCATACTTACCCTGTTTCGAGCCACTTGTAATACTTCCCCCGAATAGCCCTTTGTTAAGATAGAAATCCCAAGAACCAAAAATAGGTACACCACAAGCTTCTCTTAAATTATTAATTCCATTTCGATAAGAGATAAACGTGCCATTTTTATCTCTATTTATAACCAGTAGATAAATAACATAAGAGGTATCAAGATTTTCAACTCTTTCTTGTAGGCTTTTTAGCGTAAAATCTGAGATTATTTCATGATTGAAATCATTTTTAAAATTCTCTAATATATTCTCAATTTCAGCTTTTATCGCTTTTCCAGTTAGGGTATTGTCATTAATGATTAGTAAATTTTTCCTTTCAGGAAATATGCTTTTAATCGCCGAAAGAGTGCCAAAGTGATCCGCTTTTTCTCCTGTGCCCCAAAAATTTGGATAGTCTTTAAGAATATTAGGATTTAAATTGTTTACGCCACAATAAACTACTGGAACATTCGGGTAAAATTCATTCCCATATTCTTTTATAAATTCGAATGCTGCATTATCAGAAGTAATAATTGCTTTAAAGGGCATTTGTTTGGCCTTTACCCGGTATAAGGATTGCAGTGCAATTTCATATTCTTCATTATAGTTCCGCTTTGTATCGAGATATTCAAACACAACGTTCACATCTTGCCTTTTCCCAAATATACTTTGGATACCACTAGTAATACTATCTGTCCACTCTAATCCCTGATGATAACTATGTAGAACTAGCACATTTTTCTCATTATTTGCAGCTGATTTAGCAAATAGTTGAGTCGAAAAATTGTTGTTTGTTAAGGAAATAATAAAATAAACGAAGAGTAAATAGGCTGTTTTTTGCATATCGTCATGTTTAAATTAAAAGAAATATTGAGTAGTATTACGAAAGAATGCTTTAAATTGTTTTAGTGCCTAAGTATTTAAATCACTTCCATTTAAGTCAAACTCAATAAGAACCTAAATAAAATTAAAATTATTTTAATTATTCC
>JADGFH010000541.1 GCA_016743925.1 Labilibaculum sp. | reverse complement strand
ATACTGAGTTTCGCCTTTGATAATACTTTAATCAACAAACAATCAGCTTAATTCTACCGATCTTCTTCTCTTTTTTATTTTCCGAATTCGTATTAAAACAAACACACAAATAACACCTACAAAAAAGAATATTACCGCTGGAATAAATACAAGAGAATACCCTTTTCCATCGTATTCAATAAATGCCTGATTGTCTATCTCACTCCTACTAAGAAAGTTGTTCCCATCTAAGCTTTGAAAAGCAACAATTGTATCTCCGACCTTACTTGCGTCATATTCCCCTAGACTTACGTTTAATGATATTGTATCAGAGGAGGTTAGTTTTTTACATTTGAAATTTAAATCAGGAAAGAATTTACCACGAGTATTGTATTTATCTAAAATTTCACAATTCAATTGATTATCCAAATCAAGTTGATGATAAATCAATGTTGACTTAATGGCATCAAGCCCTCCAAGTAAACTCAGGAGAAATCCGATTACCATTAACAATCTAATTTTATTAGTGAATCCTAAATATGCTGTTGATATATGCATAAACTTCTATTTCACTCTTTTTAAATCTAAATCGTGAAAGTCGAAACTAAAATCGATATTTGGAGAAATACCTTTCATCTTTATCGATATTGCTTTTCCCTCTTGATCTAAATTGAAAGTAGCAAAGGCATCGCAATTCATGTCTCGGTATTCCCATTTAATGGCAAAGGTGGTGGCTTTGTAGTAATACATACGCCCTAACAGTTTTCGTGATCGGAGTGATTTGAACCACAATTCACCTTCCTTTTCGAAAATTTCAATTTCACCAAACCAATTATCTTTAAAAGTTCCCATGTAATTCTCAAATTTCATAGGCTGTGATTTTGCTAAATCAACAGTCTCCCAAACAGCATTTACAATGGAATCCACCTTTGTGCTAGTTCCTTTTAATCTTTCCGATGCATAGACATTCCAGTCCTTTGGTTCCGCTTCTACATATGAATCGATGATGGCCTGAGCCAATGTAAAATAGGTATAACCACCTGGAAGCGCATTGGTTAAAACCGCAACACCCAAATCCAATTCTGGAATTACAAGTGTTTTTGAAAGCATGCCTGGTAAGCCACCTGTATGACTGATGATGGTATAACCTTTGTAATCTTCAATTACCCAACCTAAACCATAGCCTCTGTAATGATTTTGATAGCGATCTTTGCCTTTAGCCGTAAAATTCAACATGGTATGCAATTTCCACATTTCATTTTGTCTGGCTTGAGAGAACAATTCCTCTTTTAAATCAAGACCATATTTTCCGGCATTTAACTGCACCAACAACCACTTGCTTAAATCATTTACACTAGAATAAATACCACCAGCCGCATCGGTAAGCGAGCTTGAATAAGGAGCCACTTCAACCAATTCTCCATGTTCTGATGAATGAGGTAATGCAACATTGCTTTTTACTTGCAACCTTTCGTGCGATCCTACTGATCGTGCCATTCCCAATGGATGCATAATTTTAGTTTCGACAAATTCAGCCCATGTTTTTCCACTAATGCGTTGAATAATCTCACCAGCTACGATATATAGTAAATTGTCGTAATCATACTTTGTGCGAAAAGATGATACGGGTGTTTGATACTGAAAACTTTGCAACACATCCTTAATGGTATAGTCACCACCATCAGGGAAAATCATTAAATCACCTGCTCCCAAACCTAATCCACTACGATGGCACAACAAATCTTCAATAGTAAAATTCTCTCGTACATAGGAATTGTACATGGTAAATTCTGGAATGTGTTCAACCACCTTATCTTTTAAGGAAAGCTTACCCTCATCAACCAAAATAGCTAATGCGGCTGCAGTAAACGCTTTGCTGTTAGATGCGATGGCAAACAAAGTATTTTCATCAACTGCTTTTTTGCTTTCTATTGAACTGTAACCATAGCCTTTTGCATGTATCAACTTTCCATCTTTCACCACCGATACTGCGAGGCCCGCCATTTGGAATAGATCCAAGGCTTTATTGACTATGGAATCGATCTGATTGCTTGATAATCCTTGTGCTTTTGTGTTTAGATTAAATAGGCCAATTACCAAAATCAGAAATAAGCTTAGTACTCTTGTTGTTTTCAATATGTTACGAGGTTTAGTGTGAGTTAATTTAGCGGTATTGAGAGGAATTATCTAGTGATAATTAATTGGATTATTTTCAAATATAATTCAGATGATATCAATAGTCAAATCTATTACCAAAGTAGACTAAAAAGCGAAGCCTTTTGAGCCTCGCTTATTCTTCTATATTTAAATATCAATTCATTTTATTAATCAACAATTGGTGCCTGCTTTACAAAAAAGTCAAGCATTTTAGTTTCTACCTCTTGCAAGGTTTTCATTTTTAAATGACGCCGAAACTGTCCTTTACCCTCTAACAAGTGATCTGGATCAGAAAACTTGAAGCCAATGCTAAACTCAAAAGAGACATGATTTTTATAGGCGAATACTCCGCCAAAATCCTCATCTAAAGAAAATAAAATGCCACCATACATCATGCGCTCTGCCGCTTTCGGAAAATTCTCAAAAACCAATTTACGAGAAGCTTCTACAATTTGATGCTTTATAGGATCTGTACTCCCTAATTTTTCAATAAACGCTTGAACTCCTTTATTTGTATATTCTTTCATTTTAAGCTTGGTTTTGTTTTAGTTACAATTCGAAATTCTATTGTTAAGCGTTTTTCACTCTCCCTTTCTTTAGCTTGAAAACACTAACAATTAAAATAGAGGCACCTGCTCCAACTAGTATCCCAGATAAAAAATCTGTTATTTCCTGATCAATAATAACAAGTTCACCTTTACCATAAAAGTGATACAATAATCCTGCTACTAAACTAATAATGGCTATGATGAGTTTAATGGGTTTCATAGATCTGTTCGTATTAGATGTTAATAGATTTAAGGTTCTTTTTAAATTTGAAACCAATATAATTTATTCTCACCAATAAAAATATGCTAAAAACGTGCACAATTACTGGAAATAAATTCCAATACGGATTCACTTCAAAAACTTGCAAGAAAGCACTAAGCACAATAATTCCTGTAATTACCCAAATCGCAATTAAATTTGTTCTTTGATTAAGCTGACTGATCATCCGCTCTAATTCAACATTCAATTCAGGTTTAAAATCAACTTCAAAATTTTTAATTGCTTCGATGTGTTCCTTTAATTTCACTTCAACGTAAGCATATGGAGATCGTAAAGCCATTGCCAAACTTACAGTCACTAAAAGTGCAGAATTATCCCAGCTTGAGGCAAAAAAAACAGTAGATGCAGCTGCATATATGGCAACGAACAGCAATATTGAGGCAATAGGATACTCCAAAAATGCCGTTTGCTTGAGCATTGCTTTCCTTCTTTCTGCCAATTTAAATTTCAACTTATGAATCGACTTGAATTTTTCAGCAATGGCTATTCTTTCTTTTACGAATTCATTCATTTTATTTGGGCTTGCGTTTCTTCTTGTGCTATTAAATAAAATCTATTAGCTTAATTTGAATTCATATTGTTAATATAATCTTCAACAATCAATTTTGCGCTATCAATGTTTAAACTAGAAATAATTACTTTTACCGCTCCTGCTCCACCTGCTGCTACATGCCAGGGAGCTATTGTTCCTAAGTTTTCATTTTTCAAAAATGCTTCTATCTCAGCATCTATTAATAAGCTTTTAACAATTTCAGCATCCATTGGAGATCCTGCAAATATCTCTACCAAGTCAAATTCTTTCTTTGTTGTCATGATGGCTAAATTTTAGTTTATTGATTCGCTATTCAAGGCTAATTTACGTTGTTCTTCACATATGATAAAATCGTATCGTAACAGAGGTAACCGTTCGTATATGAATAGTAGATTACTGCATGTTACTTTCCTGTCACGTTACAAGAAAATTGAAATGGGCTACATCCCTTTTATCATAACTATCTTGGCTATTTATTTTATGCTTTTCTATATGTTGCCTTTAGTTATACTTCTAGTTTTTGTTTTTATACTCCTCAATTGTCAAATCATTATTAGTTAGTTTTAACTCATCCAAAGACATTGCCTTTAAAAGAATGTTTTTTCCTAATATATCCTTACCAATTTTATTTCCAATTATTTCCACATTTTTACATGCATCGAAAAGAAAATTATGCTTTTGGGAGTGCCATGGTTCATAATCGTAACTACGGGTAATGGTATTATCCTTAAAGCTTAATCCATCCACTGATTTTGCGTAAAGAATCGGATAATCTGAAGGGTTAAAACTGTTATTTTCAATTTTGATGTTCTTATGATATGGGTTAAAGGGATCAGCATTTGGAATTTCTGGGAAGATGCTTATAACAGCTTTGCAAAATTGATAGGCCGAAGAGTTGCATGGCGATCGAAACTCATTGTTTTTAATGGTAATATTTTTTACAGAACCACTTTCGTACCAATAATTCGCATCTCCGGCAATAAGAATGGCTGAGCCACTTGTTTCAAAAATATTATTTTCTATAACTACTTTACCTGGTGTTGAGATTAAATAGCCTCTTGCTCTATTACTACCAACAAAACAATTGCTTATGGTGACATTTGGTGTCCAACTTAAATTTTCAAGAGAGTATGCATCCGATATAACATTTGGAATTCTATCCTTAAATGT
>JADGFH010000540.1 GCA_016743925.1 Labilibaculum sp. | reverse complement strand
TAAAGCTTATCTTAAGAGCTTTTAGAAGTTGAGTTTGAGTAATTATTATAGTTATTAACAGGTAAATAGCCAGTGACACAAAGTTTTGAACATACCCTCCTTCCCATAATTTGGAGATATGACGGAAGAATTCAATTTAGACCCTTTAGCTCACGACATCATGCTAAAAGCTCATAAAATACTAATTTCAGCTCACACTTTAAATGCAAAAGCTCACCAAATAACCTCTTCTGCTCATCCTTTAGGTATATAAACTCACCTATCGACCTTAATAGAGCAGAGAAACTCATTTACTAAGCAGAAATGCTCATTTGGTGATGGGAAGCACTCTTGTTGTGATATTCAGTTAATGGAACTTGAATTTATCTTGTTTGGCCAATTAAAAACAAGCAGAAGAAAACATTATCTCAGCAATTTTGTGTATTATTAAGAACAATACCAAATAGTAATACCGATTATCATTTATGAGGAGCATTTAATGCACTTCGTTTCTAAATGATAAATATATATCGGCATTATACCTCAATTGTTTTAAAAATTAAATGGTATAAAAGATAATGTCAAGAACACATACAGCAGATACTTCGAATGCTCCGAAAGGGAAATTAAATAAAAGTGGATTAAGAAGTGCACTTAGACTTTACAAATACATTAAACCATATCGGGGGCAATATTTTTTAGGGATTTTTTTCTTATTAGGATCTAGTTTGGCAAGTTTGGCTTTTCCAAAGTTGCTTGGAGACTTGGTCAACACTGGCAATAGTACAACACTCGGTCAAAGCTTAAATCAAACAGCAATGCTTATTGCTGGCGTATTGATCCTTCAAGCTAGCTTTTCCTATTTCCGTATTGTATTATTTGTGAATGTAACTGAGAAATCGTTGGCCGCACTGCGTCAGGCTACCTATCGTCATTTAATAAAACTTCCTTTGCAGTTTTTTGAGAGAAGAAGAGTTGGTGAACTCAACAGCCGAATATCAACAGATGTTACCATGTTGCAAGAAACCATGACTAGCACCCTCGCTGAATTCATCAGACAGATCATCGTTATTACAGGTGGAATTACCTTATTGGCTGTCATATCAATTAAGCTAACTGGATTTATGCTGATCACCTTACCTCCAACCATGATTGCTGCGAGGTTCTTTGGTAGGTTTATTCGAAAGTTCTCCAAAGATGTACAAACTAAACTGGCTGATTCGAACACCATAATTGAAGAAACATTACAAGGCATACAGAGCGTTAAAGCTTTCACCAACGAATACATTGAAATAGCCCGTTACAAAAAGAAAACTTTAGAAATCGCCGAATTAGGCATGACAAGAGGAAAGTACAGAGGAGCATTTTCTTCTTTTATAATTCTTGGGCTCTTTGGTGCAATTGCTGCCATGGTGTGGCAAGGCTCTCGTTTGTTACAAGCTGGAGAAATGACTTCAGGAGATTTATTTTCCTTTGTGATCTATTCTGTTTTTGTTGGTGGTACAATAAGTGGTTTGGCCAATGTGTATACTAATATCCAGAAATTTATTGGCGCTACAGAAGATCTGTTTCTGATTTACGATGAAGTTCCAGAGGATATTCAGAACATCAATGAAGTTGATCCTAAATTTAAAATGCTAGGAGAAATAAGTCTCCGGAATTTGAATTTTGCTTATCCTTCTAGACAAGAGCAAGCGGTTCTAAACGATATCAATTTAGAAATTAAGAGTAATAAAATGATTGCTTTGGTAGGTCATAGTGGTGCAGGTAAAAGTACCCTGGCCTCTCTCCTCTTGATGTTACATCAACCACCTAAAAACAGCTTATTTTTTGATCAAATCGACAGTCATGATTTTCCTTTATCAGATTTAAGAAGTCAGATATCATTAGTACCTCAGGACATTTTTCTTTTTGGAGGTAGCATAGGTGAAAACATAGCCTACGGCAAGCCAAATGCAAGCGAAGAGGAAATATACGAAGCAGCTAAAAAAGCCAATGCCTTGGAGTTCATTGATCGCTTTCCAGAGAAACTAGAAACAATTGTAGGTGAACGAGGCACTCAACTTTCCGGAGGTCAGCGTCAGAGAGTAGCCATAGCCCGAGCAATTCTTAAAGATCCTAAAATTCTAATTTTAGATGAAGCAACCTCATCGCTTGATTCAGAATCGGAAAAACTAGTTCAGGAAGCCCTCGAAAAACTGATGAAAGGAAGAACATCCATTGTAATTGCTCACCGTTTATCTACCGTTAGAAAAGCGGATGAGATTATCGTATTGGAACAAGGCGAAATTGTAGAACAAGGCACGCATGATAGTTTGATGAAGATCCCAGAAGGAAAATACAATAAATTGATTCAGTTACAGTATTCTAATTAAGAAGAAATTCTTACTTTATAATCTAATTGGTAGTCATTTTTAATGATATAGAATAATGAGAAAATTAATTACAGTTACACTTTTACTTTTGGTTACTTCTGCTTCTTACTCTCAATGGCAAGGTAAAGAATACGTAATAGAGCAAGATGAAATGGTACGCCAAAAACTGGACGATTGGCAGGATTTGAAATTAGGCTTTTTTGTGCATTGGGGCGCCTATTCGGTTGAAGGTTTGTGCGAATCGTGGCCAATTGTATCTGAAGATGTAGATTGGCTTACGCCACATAAAAATATTAATGCATTTAAAAAGCATTACTTTGATTTGCCTAAAAGATTTAATCCAAGCAAGTTTGAACCAGAGCAATGGGCAGATTTAGCAGATGACATGGGCGCAAAATATTTTGTATTTACAACCAAACACCACGACGGTTTTACCATGTGGGATACAAAACAAACAGACTATAAAGTTACCAACCCTAAGTATCCGTATGCCAATGCAAAAAATGCCGATATCACAGGCTCTTTGTTTGAGGCAATGCGAAAGAAAGACATGATGATTGGAGCATATATTTCAAAGCCCGATTGGCATCATCCAAAGTATTGGTCCCCATCTTTTGAAGCTGCAGGGCGTAATGTGAATTATAAAATTGAGCGTCATCCTGATTGGTGGAAAACTTTCACGGACTTTTTCTATAATCAAGTGGAGGAATTAATGACCCAATATGGAGATGTAGATATTTTATGGCTTGATGGCGCATGGGCTGATAAAACCAATAAAGGTCAGGATATGAAAATGGATGAAGTTGGCGAGATGTGTAGAAACAATCAGCCCGGTATACTAGTTGTTGATCGCTGGGTAGGTGGTCGATGGGAAAATTACCGTACGCCCGAACAACATATTCCTTCAGAATCGGACATGGTGCCTTGGGAAACCAACATGACCGTTAATTGTTGCTTTTCTTACCGTTTTGTAGAGAGTAATGAAACGAATGTAAAAACAAGTAGAGAGTTAACGCATAAACTTGTTGATGTGGTTTCAAAAGGCGGCAACTTTCTTCTTAATTTAGGTGCCTCACCCGAAGGATGGTTTAATCAAAAAGAGGTTGAGTCGGTTCGTCGAATGGGCCAATGGCTAAAGCAAAATGGCAATGCCATATATAAAACCCGCGCTGTAACTCCTTTTGCCCAAGCCAATGTGCGTTATACTCGAGCCAAAGACAACAGTAAAGTATATGCCATTGTACTTTTACAAGAAGGTGAGCAAATGACAAAAGCGATACTTCCCGGATGTTTAGTTGCCAAAGATGCTCTTATTAAAGATGTAGCAACAGGAAAGCTTGTTAAATTTTCGCAACAAGGAAACTCTACACTAATTGATATGCCTAAGAAAAAAGGTATTTCTCACTATGCTGTGGCTTTTGAAATATCAAAAGTAGAGAAAATGGCGGGCAAGCAATTTGGTAAGTCACAAGCAGCTAAAGACGCTGATAGTCGAAACTTATAGCTAACGCTTTTACAAGAATAAAGATTGTAAAGAATCAATAATCTCCAATTAGCAGTATAGCAACAAAAAGGCAGCACATAATGTGCTACCTTTTGTCCATCCTCTAGTTATACTTATATCAATAACTTTCTTACTCTTTCCTATTATTGATTATCCTCTGTGGAACTCCGTAGTAATTATTTTATTTTTTCGAATTCATCAAAATAGCTTTCAACTCCTTAACAATCTCCGGCTTTTCCTGATACTTGTTTTTAAATTCACGCAGATCATCTTTCAAATTGAACAATTCTCCTTCAGAGTCTACTAAAGTATATCCTCTTGTTTCGTAATACTCTTTTCCTCGACCTCTATTATCATCGCCAGATTTATTGTCAATAAAAACCCAATCGTCTTTACGGATGGCAAAATTTCCCTGTGCACTGTGATGAATTGTATATGGTCTGGTCGTTTTATTTTTTCCACGAAGTAATGGTAAAAATGAGAAACTATCCTCTCCCTCTATATTACATTTCTTATGCCCTACAATATCTGCAACAGTTGCGTAAAAATCAGCTAGACAAATAGTCTTTTCTTTATTTTTTCCTGCTTTAATTTTTGATGGCCAGCTCACAAAAAACGGAACTCGGTGTCCTACTTCCCATAAATCTCGCTTCACACCTTTAAGCTCACCAGAACTGTAATGATTGTACTTTTTTGCACGTGTATAGCAAATAGTTTCTGGCCCATTATCACTAGTAAAAACAACTAAAGTATTTTCCTCAATACCATTATCTTTTAAAGCTTTCATCACTTTTCCCAGAACATCATCCACC
>JADGFH010000003.1 GCA_016743925.1 Labilibaculum sp. | reverse complement strand
TTTGTGTTCTGTCTTGTCCTTGTATAAATCTCATACCATAAGATAACAAAGTGTTGAAAATCTATCAAATACAAGCATGTTTACTTATCAACAACTTATTAAGGTTTTTAGACAGTCTGACGGGCTTGCTAAGTTGCGTGGGCGACTTAAAAGAATTACTCTTTCAAATCTGCATTTAGCCAAAACTTTGATTTACATTAATTCAAATTATAAATTGACAAATCAAAGATTTGGCGGTGATGCAACGTAGAACTGCAGTTAATTTACCCGCTGAACCCGCATTACATATAGCTTTTGTTACCGTGCGTTATTTTCGTTGTCTAGTTAAGAACTTTTCCTATAAAAATGCCAATGGAAAAAAGAATAGTAAAAAGCCACCAATAATTTTTAAGTAGTTCAAAAAACTTATTTTTAGCTTCAAGCTCACGTATTACATTTTCCTTATCCCTAATCGTTTGAGCATACATTAAATTTTCATTTTGTAACTCAAGATTCTTTTTTTGAAGAAGCAATAATTCCTCATTCCTATTTTGAGTATTTATTTTTGATTCTTGAATTTTTGTGAATCCACCTTCATTATAAAACTGCACAGCATAATCTAAACGGCGCACTGTTAGAATGCCGATACCTTGTTCGATTCGAATAGCTTTAGCTAAACCCTTTCTTTCAAATTCTGAGACAATGGCTATTATTTTGTCTTCTTTATTTTCAAAAAGGTGAGTCAATTGATCTAAACTCACACTTCCTTTAGAAACAAGTTCATTTAAGAACTTATCTTTTAAGATAGCTTCTTCCATATTTTTATACATTGTTGGCCGTAGTTTTAATCTGCTTTAACTTCAAGATCTTTCCATTGATTATCAGCTTTAACAAAATTTTGAACTAATAAAAAATGATATTTTTTACCTCCGTCTAAAGCGGAGTATTTTAATTTGATTATTCTCCTTAAATCTGGCTTGAGACCATGATTTCTTATAATTTCATCAAACTCATTTCTCCCAACACCAAATGACCATTCAGAATTTGAGGCATTGAAGCGAACAAAATTTTCTTCGTGATGATTGACTAAAATATCCTCGTTTAATTGGATAATTACTCTAGAGGAATAAATTTTTGCTGGACTATTTGTAATTCGATATCCAACTAGAGAAGGAATCGGATTTAATTGTTCATTTTGTAAATTGGCGTAACTCATAGCACATATAAATGGTCTGCTACTTTTTCTGAATTGTACTTTGGTTAAAAATAAAGACACTACAGAAGTTACTAATGCTATTAATGCAATAATTATCGGCATCCATGTTTCTATCCATGAATTTGGTTGCCAATTTTCAATAATTACTTTTATTGTTTCCATTCTATTTTATTAATTACACCTAATGCACGGTAACGGTCAGTATAAGAAACGTAAGTGATTTCGAAACTCTTACCTGTCAATTTACATTGAGCCAAATTTGCGATTAGACACAAATTTAAACTATTAAACCAACCCGTCAAATCGCAGATTTGGCGGAGCTGATTAAGTGTACAAAAGTTTCGCAAACCACTGAGCCACTTATGTTTTTTATACATTGTTGTGTTTTCGTTATTTATTCATCTAGTTCATTAATATTCTCTGCTATTACTTCGCACATTCCAGTTTCATGATTCCAAAAAGATACTTTCTCATTCAGAATTCCGTTTCCATTATGAAGTAATACAATTAAATTTCCAAATCCGTCAGCTCCAATTGCAATTGCATTCTCAGGGAAATTATTCCAATCTTTAGCATTTTTGGTTTCAAGTCCTATGTGATTGCAAGTTCGACTAATTCTTTTTTTGTCAGATTTGTCAAAGAATGGAAAGAGTTCGAATTCATAATCATCCGAAACCAATTCTCCTCCATTATTATTAATCATTTGATACTTAAATACAGTTGGGAACTCTACTTTAAGTTCAAGTTCAGTTTCTTTAATGTATTTTTCATCTACAGGGAATGCCATGTTTTTTTCTTATTAATCTCCGTATGCAATTAATCCAGATTCAGAGTTTAATGCTTTATCAATTATTCTTTTTAAAGCTGATATATCAGAATCAGAACCGATTTTTTCAGTTTTAGAATCTAGTTGTCTAACTAGTTGATTACCCCACCTAAAATCGGAGTAAAAATCAAATCTTGAATCAATTATTCCTTTTTTAATCAGTCGTTCATAAATGTCAGATTCAATTCCGCCAGCATACTCAAGTTTGTCAATATTTTTTGGATTGGGTTTCTGCTCATTATCGGCAATAACGTAAAAGTCAATCATAGTAATTTCAATCAATCATGTGTTTTGCACAAATCAAATTATTCATAAACAGAAGCCCCTTTCAAAATAGTCATGAAATTTTCCCATGTCGGTTCGTCTGCATTAACATTCAGCTTCATGTTATCGTAATAACCTTGAATATCCTCTGTGTACGCAATCATGCTTTCCAGAAAATCTTCAAGTGATTTATTTTCCCAATTGTCTTTATTCTGCTCGAAGTCAGTTTTAAATTCTTTTAGAAAGTTTATAAATTCAATTCTTGTCATTGATGCAGGGTCTTTTTTATAATGAAACACAACGGCAGTCTGTCTAATAACCTAAACGAACTCGCTTAGATTCTTATATTTCTTCATTTTCATAGACAACTACCTAAATATATTATTGTCAAGTTTTACTTTTTAGACAGTCTGACGGTCTTGCTAAGTTGCGTGGGCGATTTAAAGTGTAGTCCATTCAAACCGCTAAATAAGCAAGCCATATAAATTTGTTTATATTTTCAAGCAAACCAATTAAAGTGGCTTGCTGGTGTTCGTTAAATGTACTAACTATCAATTTGCTCGTCAACGCCCATTAATTTTAACTTTTGTTGTGGCGTCGTTATAATCAATTTTTAAATCTACCGTAATTTTCTTTTCCATATTTACTCTCAATAATTAAGGTGTCTTTGGATATTTCTACAATTTTTGATGTGTCAATGATTCCTTGAAAGAATCTTATCAAAGTATCAGTTTTCAAATGATAACTAATCGTTGTATTGGAATCTAAATAATAGATGGAGTCATTTTCAAAAGAAAGACTAGCATTTTCTGTTTCAAAATCAGTCCACACTCCAATTATCAATGAGTCAATAGGCAAATTATCTAAACTGTCAATATGTTTTTCTTTTATAGTCAATTCACCCTTATCAACAACCTGGGCTGCTTTTAAATCAAGATTGAATAAATTATAGATAAAAATTCCTACAACGATAGTGGTTGAGACAATCGAGTAAAGAGAATATCTCGTTGTTCTATTGATTCTTAATCCATTCTTATTAATGTCGGACTTAGTCTTTTTTGTTACTTGAGAGTCAAACCTACTTTTCTCCATCATACGATATTCAATGAGTATTAACAAAGCTAAATTTATAAGAGGCACAATTATTCCATATACCGAAAAAGATTCAAAAATCTGAGAAAGAGCAAAATAACCAGCAATTAAAATATTGTTGAATGTAAATAGTTTGTCATGAATTCGATCAAAGTATCTTAAAATATTCTGTGTTCCTTCTATTTCTGATCTTTTGAAATTTTCATGAATTTCATTCATCTCTTTTTCAATATTATCTAATTCTTCATCTGTCATTTACTTATACTTTTTCAGTTTAGATTCAATTTTTCCAAATGCGCCACAACGGATGGCGCTATGTAACGTAGGCGCCTTAGTTGATTTATGTTTCAAATTTTATAAAAAGGTAAGGTAGCCATTTTAGGATTACATTTAACTATAACTATTCTAAAATGGCTACCTTGCCGTTGCTCATTAAAAGCACTAAACCTTCGAAAACCAGCTGCCCGCCTATGTTATATGAGCGTATGTTATGCGCTTTCAGTATCAAGAAGATTTAATATCATTGGAGTATATTCAGAAATACCTAAGCTGAGCAAAATGTAAGGGATGATTTTTTTTGCATAACTTGTACCGTATTTACTAGCTAATGGAAAGACTCTATCTTTAAACCAATCAATAACTTTTAGAAATTCAGAACTTTGAGTAATTTCTTCAGGTTTTTCCATAGATAGTTGAGATATTGCCTTTGTAATGAAACTATCCGATTTTATACTGTCTAAGCAAGTGATTATTTTACTTTCTGTAAGTTTTATATCTTCACTTAATATTTCAATTTTTTGTTGAGCCTGAGTTTCTTCAGCTAACCTACCAGCATTTATTGCAAGTGTTTTGTTGCGCTCCTGCTCAGATAGTGCAGCTTTTTGAATTTCAAAGTTATTCAATAGGTTTTTAAGATCAGAATGATTTATGTTTTTCATAATACTAAATTTTAAACTATTATCTATTATATCAAAACTACTTATTTTGTTTAATTTTATAGAAATTATATTTCCTTTTGGTCTAACTTTATCAATTTCTTCAATCATTTCCTCCTGAGTTTGTATAGCACCATTTTCTATTTTTTCCCATAAAACGTCAGAAGGTGAAAATTCATCATTTATTAGTATAGCATTTGCTTTTTTAGCAACATTCAATTGATCATTAGTTAAGCCATTTAAACTGATCATTGCATTTTCGATAAGCTTAATATTTTTAAAATCTAGAGATTTACTAAAATCGATATACTGCAAGTCACTGGCAAAGAAATTTGAATTTGTAACCTTAGTATTCTTAAAATTACAAGCGCGTAGATATGAATTTGAAAGGTTGATATTTGAAATATCAAAGCCCCCAAGGTTAGCCCTGAACAAATCAACGTTTTCTGCATTTAGATATTCATGTGTATTATGAAATCCGCATTTTAGATATATAATTAGCAAATTACCTCGTAATTTTGAAGATAATGCTGAATTTTCTATACAAGACTTGATGAACGACCTACTTTCTTCTAATTTTCCTTTATTCTCTGAGATAAATAACACTACTTCCCATCGAATCCTCTTCGTTTCAATAGCTTGTAAGTTTCTATAAAGAATATCCTCTATAAACTGTTTTGCAACAAAAAATTCCATAAATGATTTATGAATAAATCGAAAAAGATCTCGAATTTGGTCTCTCTTCAGAAACGAACAAACTAATAACTCATATAGTAACCCTTGTTTTTTCAAATATGGCAAATCACTGAATCCAAAAATTTCCAATAAATATAAATTATCGAGTTCTAATATCTTATCAGGCGAAACATATAAAAATTCATTTTGATACATTAGCAAAGCTAAGCGCATCATTATCTTATTTTTTATACTAGATGGAATTTGCGTCTTACCCTTAATTAAATCTCTCTTCAACCATTGGTCTGAATAAACTTCATACAGTTTAAATGATGTTATTACAGAATAGGTCTCTAATAATGGTAATGTGTCACAAATCATATTAAGTAAGACTGGACGTTTGGAAAGTTCTTCAAGGTCAAAAATTCGTTTAATCTTATTCCAGTAATCAATCCATTTATCCGAGAACCTCTTTGATAAATAGTCCTTTATTTTTGTAGGCGAGAACAAATTCAAGTAAAAAATATTACCAGCAACTTGCTCATCAAAAAGGATTATTTGATCATGTTGCCTCAGTAATCTATATTCTTCAACTAGAGAGTGAAAATACTCTATGCGACTTGTGAAAATAACCTTATTCTTTCTGTTGATTAGACTAAACAGTCTAGCAAAATTTTTTGTATTTACATCATCATAAATACTACTTGTCATTTCATCTAAGCCATCAAAAATTAAAATAAGTTTACCTTGTTCATTAAGAGAATTAAATTTCTCAATAGTTATCTGGAATTTATGCAATAAAGTATTTATAATTTCTTTAAACTGGATATTATCTATGAAATGATTAAGTTCTATTACTATTGGAAATGAAGAAATTTCGTTCTTTATGTATAGCAGAGACAGTTGGTAGGCAATAAAACGACAAAGTGTTGATTTTCCTGTTCCATATTCGCCTAAAATACATATATAATTAGATGTGGCATCGTATAACCAGTCTTTGTTGACATATTCAACTATATCCACATTCGAATTTTTCCCTTTTTGTTTAGCTTCCTGTGGGACAAAATAGGAAGACACTTTGTCTTTTGAAAAATTAGATATGTTATTTGCGCAGATACAATAAAATGAAAATGATTCATTTTTGTAATTATAGAAATCCGCAAAGGTAGAAAAATCGATCCAATTAATTTGATCTTCAGTTTGAAACCCAACATTCTCCACCGTCAAAAAATATACTTTCTTTTTTTCATTAGAAGTCAAACGATTAAAAATGTCATCATTAAGCGATACAATACGATTACTATAGTATTCGATAATTATAAAGCTAAATTCAACTTTTGAATTAATAAATACTTCATATAGAGAATCGCTACCGTTTAATTCTTTCCTAATTACTAAGAAGTTATTTCTTTTTAAGAATTTTTCCAAATGCATAATTAAGTGTTTAGGGGCTGCATATAAGAGTAATTTGACTTCACTAGTACTGCAAATGTCTTGGGAAGTCTAACTATAGACTATCAAATTATATAGAAATCCAAAATGAATTAAATATTGTAATACTCTCTTAATAATTTATCCAGTGTATTTACTTCAACTATGATTTTATCAGATGCAAAATCATCTTTGTTAACCCAAATGAATTTTTCTATCTGCTCTATTTCATCAGGATTATTAGAGAAATCAATTGGAGCATCTTTTTTTAGTTTGCATTTATATGTAAATGCAACAACTTGGTTTTTGTCAGATATACGAAAGAAGTGCCAACAACCAAGAGGTTGGATAATTTCTGCATCAACGCCGATTTCTTCTTTTATTTCACGTAATAAAGTTGAAATAGGCTCCTCTCCATACTTAATTCTACCTCCAGGTAAGTCATAAATCAATTTATCACCTACCCTTTGTTGTAACAAAAGACATTCATCTTTCTCGTTTACAATGAGTGCTTTCATTGCACAAAACACTATTTTTTCCATGGTTAAATTTTAATTAACTTGCGCTATCATATAGTTATTGATAAGCTCGTTTGATGTCTTAATATTATCCAAATGAGAGTGCTTTTTCCAATCCCAACCATTCCCTTCACATCCTATTTCCCTATAAATAATTCGCCTTAAATATTGTTTTGGAAAATCATCACACTTCACAATTGGGTAAAAATTATACTTATTTCGAGCTTCAAAGTATAAGTAATTTTCACTTTGAAGTTTAGGATCATAAATGCCTTTA
Organism: Labilibaculum sp.; assembly: GCA_016743925.1. Lineage (GTDB taxonomy): Bacteria > Bacteroidota > Bacteroidia > Bacteroidales > Marinifilaceae > Labilibaculum. The sequence goes on along the minus strand of JADGFH010000003.1, from coordinate 22,852 downwards.
AAATCAGGTAATTGTATGTATTGAAAGTTGTCTAAGATTTGGGGAATATCGATATTAGAGGGTATTATATGTAAATGAGCGTGTTCAATGCAACCGCTATTATTCGATATTAGCATACCATGTTCAAATACAAGGCATTCTTTTTCCCATATATTTTTGATAGTGTTTTCTACGTTTCGCTTCAGATCAGAGATTTCTTTATGTAGATTTTCTGGGAGTTGGGAAAAGGATGTGTAATGTTTCTTTGGAATTATTAAATAGTACCCTGCAACAAATTGACCAAGGGCTGGTAACACAACGAAGTGCTCTGTTTCCCATAGAAATGAATTTTCAATACTATTAGGAATATGTCCATTTACAATGTCACAAAATTTACATTTATTAATGCTATTGCAGTTAATGTTCATATGATGTTTTTGTTATTTAAGTTATATGATGTGATCATATTTCATATTTATAAAACAATAAGTATGTAAGCTCTGACATAGAGTAATTGCGCATAACAAGTGGCTAAGACGCAATGCGTCTTATATCACTTATCTCTTTCTTGTTGTTAGTTGCTGTCATTGTTAGTTTTACACGTTAGAATTGCACCTAATGGACTTTTAATTTTTGCAAGAGCAATTCTAAAGCACAAATCTTCACCAGCTTATATGACAACAAATCAATATCTCATTTTTTATGTCTACCAAATTTATAAAAACATTTGTATTAACAGTATTCAAGACTTAAGTAAAACTATAAGGCTGGGTTAAATAGAATGAATCTAGTTTGGTATTTGGGTTCCATTCCTCGTTCGACAGACTTTCAAGCTAGCGTGGGAGTTAGCCTCTGTTCTTCACTCCCGAAAGCTTTCGGGATCCCCTTAAAATGGGAAAATTCACTACTTTAACTTTTGCATGAATTTTCAAAGGGAATCTTTCTCTTGAAAGGGAATTGGAACGAAGCGCAGATTGTGCATACCATTTGAAATAATATTGTGAACCAAGTGCCGATCCCGGCTTGCTTACATATAAAAAAGCTGTGCCTCTCCAGACACAGCTTAGTTCCATCCCTATGAAACATTCATCCAAAAACTTTTGATAGGGACAGTTTTTTTATGGCAAACCAATAAATAAGCCTGATTATACCGCAGTTTGAGCCTCTCCTAAAGGAACAGCAATCATTTCTAATGATAACTTGCTTCGCTCCGATGCATATCGCCTGATGGGCACATATAGCGTTTTATAATTGATATTTTCGATGATTAGTCGGTGCTCACCCTCTGGGAAACTCTTAAATCTAAAAGTACCATTCTCGGTAATATCCACACTCAAGTTGAGTCCTTCAACCGATACAGATCCCAATGAGATGGGTTTACCCGTTGCCTCATCAGTCAAATACCCCAATACATCGTAAGGACGATGAATGCCTTTGGCTACTTGGCGTGCTGTAAAATAATGATTTACAAAAGTGGGATGAGCCTCTCTATAGCTTTCAATGCTCCAATCCAACTCATTTTTCAATAAGTTATTGATTTTTCTTTTAGTAAGCACAAACTCAGCACGCGCCTCTTTCTTGTCATCTAATAACAAGCGGCGCTGGTAACGTTTTGTTTCAAAAAGCGTTAAGTCAGCTTCCAAAGCTAAAATGCCCTCTTCAGTAATGGAGAAATTGACCAAGCCAGCCAAATTTTCACGAGCAATTTCAATGCATATATGTGCATAAATCAACAAGTCGTTCTCGTTCAAATGCCACATATTCCCTTTGGTCATTTTAACCTTATCCAAGATTTTTTCATCAGACTTGCTATTCGCAAAGCGTACCAAGTCTACCGAAAATGGGTAGAGATTCGTCAATAATACCTGCTTGGCATCGTTCTTCTCACGGGTAAGCCATTCCGTAGGTTGATCCATTTTTTCAGCATAGCCCTTCAAGCCAGTTAAATCAAGCTTAAATTGGCTTCTTAAAGCCATCGTTGCCGTGTCGGTATCATAAATACCAGCATTCAGGTCCAATTCCTTGTCAGTGTCCTGAAACGAATCCATCTTTAATTTATCATCTGTATTCATATTACTATTGTTTAGGCAGTATAAACGAAGCCATTTAATTGATTTCAGCGTGCATAAAGGAGGCTCAATTCATACTACATTGTTAATAAAAAATTCATTGATTTATAAACTAGTGATTTCATTTTAAGTGCATACTTAAGTTTTATCGAACCTTAGCATACAATTCAAATAGACTTTGTTTTGATTTGAAAATCAGTTTTCCAATTGCAATAAGCTATCGTCTAAAAGCAATAAGTCTTAATCCAAATTGTATTAGTTCCATTCTAAAAGCAATAAGTATTAATCTGAAATGCATTAGTTTCATTCTAAAAGCAATAAGTCTTCATCTGAATTGCATTAGTTCTATTCTGAAAGCAATAAGTTCTAATCTGAAAAGGAAAAGCTAGCCTTATTAAAACAAAATAGATCCTTTACATTTCGATAGAAGGCCTATTATTTCAATCCTTGGATTAATTAGTAGAGACATATATGGGAATATTGCTGACTACGATTGTGCCGATAAGTATCGGAATCGAGGGAGAGATTCAGCAAATATAAAATACTTCGACTTATGTGTCTTAGATGTATTTTGAGCGCAACTTACAGACTCAAATGTAGTCTTATGATCTGTAAGCGAATGTATTCTTTTGATTGAATGTTAAACCGAAGTTAAAGAAAAGTTTCTTTAATACCTAAACAAAAAACCGTTAATGAAGAAATAGATGCTATTGATCAGGGAAAAAAGCCCGTTCATAAAGCACTAGATTCTTAGTTATTTCAGGCCTTTTAGAGCAATAAAATAAATGGCAATTATTTTTGGGCAATTATTACATTTTAATAGGACAGCTTCCTAATACAGATAAAAAACATTAATAATCACGTATTTGAGTACATTTCAGAAGACAATTAATCCCTATTGTTTACTAATAAAGGCTAATGAAAAATGATGCATGATATCAAAATGATTCTCCCTAATGCTTGGAACATTATTTTTGTAGTAATACAATCAGTCCTTATTATGCAACTGATCAAGATATTCACTAGGTGTATGTCCTGTGAATTTTTTAAAGATTCTATAAAAAGATGTTTTTGAGTTGAATCCACACTCTTCTGCAATGGCAATTAAGGTGTAATCGCGACTTTGAGGATTTTTAAGTCTTTCCTTCACTTCATCTACTCGGTATTGATTTATAAAATCATTAAAGTTGGTATGTAAACCATCTCTCAAGATATTTGAAAGTTGAACCTCAGACCATGAAATATGATTTGCCAATTGCGCTTTAGTAAATCTCTTATCTCTATAGAGTCTATCTTCCTTCATAAAATTCCTCAATAGTTCCGATTCCTTAGGCCACTCATTGGGTTCTTTCTCCGAAACTTTATTCAAAATTCTTTTTTTCTTTGCGTTCTTATTAGATTTCTGTTTTAACTTAAGTTGACGCCTAGAAAATCCAAGCCATGTAAGTAAACCGAGCATAACAGCAGTAATTATTGCATATAAATAGCCACTTTCCTTCGACCAATTACGACTGACATCAATTAATAATCTGGAAATTTTAGGGCTCCATTTAAAATCATTATTGGAAACCTTTACCTCTAATGTATAATTTCCAATTGGTAAATCAGGCAATTCGATCTTATGATTTGACAATGGTAATAAGTTCCAAGTTGAATCTTGAGGTAAAAGCCTATAGGAATAACGATTTTTATTAGCTTGAACATAGGAATCTGTTGACAATTCAATAAAAACAGACTTCTCTGTACTCACAAGATTTATCTGTTTATTGTCCTTTTCTTCACAATTAATTATTTTATCGCCCAAGCTAGATGAAACCTTAGAAAATTTGAGCTCGGGAACAAAAGTATTCATCTCAAAATCACTAGGATTAAATGCGTTTAAACCATTATTACCTCCAAAATACATTTGACCGTTAGGATGAAAACAAGACACCTTATACTCAAATATATTAGCCTGTAATCCATCCTCTTGATAAAAGTTTGCAAACTGTTGATTGTTTAAATCAAAACAAGACAAACCATTATTAGTTCCTAACCATAATCGCCCATTACTATCCTCCTGAATACTTAGGATATTCTTTCCTGGCAATCCATCATTAAGGTCATATTTTTGAAATGTATCAGATTTTTCATCGTACTTACAAAGACCATCTCCGGTTCCAATCCAAAGGTTATACTTCGAATCTTCAAAAATTGCGAATATCCGGTTATGGCTTAAACTGCCCTCCTTCTTAGAAGTCTGATAAGATTTAAACTTTTCTTCTCCAACAGATCGTTTATAAAGTCCATTTAGCTGAGTTCCAACCCAAATATCTCCGTTGACAGTTTCTAACAACACTTTATTATTTAGGCTATTTAAACCACTCACCGTATCCTTCTTAAAAAGTTTTATTCTATTCGTAGAAGGGTTCCATTGCCAAATTCCACGATCAATTTCAGCAAACCAATAGTTCCCCTTTGTATCGTTTAATATTCCAAAAACTCCCTTTTTAAAAGTTATCCTTCCATTTGCATTGAAATTCTCAAAACGATCTTCTTCCTCATTGTATTTCAGAATTCCTTTATCAGTACCTACCAATAGCCTTCCTAACTTATCAATATATGCAGTTTTAATAGCATTATGTTTTCTTTCCTTCTTTCTGTTTTGTTTATATATTTTAAAAGATGAAGTTTTTGGATTAAAGCTATTAATACCATCCTTAAGGGTCCCAATCCATATTTTACCTGATGCTTGAACGGCAAGTGCTCTAAGAGAATTATCAACTAATGAATTCTGTTCATTGGGAATATGGCGATAGAGATCGAAATGCAAATTATGAGAATAAAAAGAATTAAGACCTTGGGTTGTTCCAATCCAGAAATTTCCCGATCGATCGGCCAATAAAGACAAAATAGAATTGCTCGAAATACTTTCAGAACGGGAAGGATGATTTTGATAGTGATGAAACTCCCCTGAATTTCTATCAAACTGACTCAAGCCCTTTTTACTCCCTATCCATAGGTAACCATCCTTATCCTCAGTAATTGTTGTTAAAGCATCATCTAGTAAAGAAGTTGCTTTTTTATCTGAATGATTAAAAGACGTAAATTCCTCCTTCTTTGAATTGTATTTATTTAGCCCATTAGTCGTGGCCAACCACATTACCCCTTGGCTATCTTTAAATATTGATTCTATATAATTAGAACAAAGTGATTTATTTTTCTTACTACGAATGAACAAGCGCTTTTTCTTTATCGATAAATTTAGAATTGTAAGTCCATTTCCTGCAGTGGCAATCCACAAATTTCCTTTACCATCAAAACATAAATCGTTAATTACACGTTCCCCCTTAGAATAACTAATTGAGTTGTTGCTATATGGAAAATGCCGGTACTGTTCGAACATTTTCAATTTTGGATTATACAATTGCAAACCATTTCGCGTGCCTACCCAAACATCGTTTTGTTCTGAGACCACAATTGCATTGATATATTGAGACTGCGAAGCCTTTTTTTCGAATCGTAAGCTGTGATGAATCATTTCGCCAGAAGCAACTTGCAATTGGATTATTCCCTTTGATGTTCCAAACCAAATATTTCCAGATAAATCTTCACAAATGGCATTGATTCTTTGGTGAGCCAAATTCTTATTGATCTCAGGAGGCAGGGCATATTTTACAAGTGAATAACCATCGAATCTATTAATCCCCTCTTTGGTTCCTATCCATACAAAGCCCTTTGAATCCTGCATCAATGAATAAATCACATTAGAATTTAAACCATCTACAGTATTTAGTTTCCGAAAACGAATATTTTCGTTTATAGAGAAGCCAAATTCAGAATAAGTAAGGCACAAAAAAATAAGAATAATATAATTAATGATCTTCATCTTTAAATCTCTCAATTGGTTATCATCATCGGAGTCTTAATCAAACTTCCAAACGGGCATAAAAATAACATATCCTTTTCTATTGTTGGTTAGTCAGCACAAATAATTAACTCCATTATGATTAAATTACAAAAAGGCTCCTTAAGTTAATAAAACTTCAAGGAGCCTTTTTTTGAGTATGGTTCTCTCAAAATATCACTTAAGAACACTTCGTCTTAATAAAGCTTCAAGATAGTAGTAATCAGCATAAATCAAAGCTACATCTATTTCGTTTCCCTGAGGTTTTGCACCGGTACTGTGCAATAAAAATGCATCGTTTACTCCTTTAGCAGAATAAGCCTTAGATGCCAATGAATTGATAATACCATCAGCGGCAGCACAATAGCGATTTGCCAATTCCGAAGATTTAACAAGAGAACTAAGTTCTACTAAACCTGAAGCAGCAACTGCTGCTGCCGAAGCATCACGGGGCTCACCAGTTTTTCCAGTCAAATTAAAATCCCAATAAGGAATATAATCAGAAGGAAGCCCAGCTATAAAACGCTCAGATACTTTTTTAGCAAAATCTAGAAACTGAGGATTACCAGTTTCACGATAAACCATTGTGTAGCCATAAACAGCCCATGCCTGCCCTCTCGCCCAAACACTTTCGTCAGCATAACCTTGTGAGGTATTTCTATTACGAACAGCGCCTGTTTTTTCATCATATTCCACTACATGATAACATGAATAATCATCTCTAAAATGATTTTTCATTGTTGTTTCAGCATGCTTAATTGCAATCTCCTTATAAATTGGATCTCCAGTTTCTTTTGAAGCCCAAAATAAAAGTTCCAAATTCAGCATATTATCTATAATAGTAATATGCTGCTTCCACTGTGGATGCAATTCATTCGACCATGACTTTATGGTTCCAACTTTTGGATTGTATCTTGAAATTAAAGATTTCGCTGATTGAATAAGTACATCTCGATATTCTTTATTTCCAGTCAAACGATATGCCTGCCCATAAGAACTGTACATCATGAATCCTACATCGTGATGTTCACGATTATTTTTATAGGGCTCCAAAGGCAATGTTCTTTTCAGTGCTTCAGTTTTCCAATATTCATTTTGAGTCGATTCAAACATTTGCCAAAGTATACCTGGATAAAAACCTACTGTCCAAACCAATATTCCATTTTTAGGCATTTCCCAATGTTTATCCCCACTCTCAATTAAGCGAGGATGAGTGGTATAATCCGTATTCTCAGCAACAGATTTTTTCAACTGTTGCTCACAAAACTTCAATTCTTCATTTATATCTATATCCAGCTTTTCCTGAAAAATTGAATTCTCTTTTTTATTAAAAACAGCTTGACTATCCTGCGATAACTTCACTGAATTCTTACAGGAAAATACTATAGCAAGTAGCATTCCAACAGCTAGCAAGTTCAGGTATCTATTTGAAATTTGTAACATTCTTCTCTTAATTTAACAATCAAATAAATTCACCACGCAAATTGAGGAGAATGTGTTCGATTTATAAAAGCAAATTGGAGTTAGGAAATCGTTTATAAACTAATTCTACTAACTCCAAAATCCTAACTGATATAACAATTGATTAATATATAGTGATTGTATTGGGATATCGTTTCTCTTAAGTGGGAGAAACATTGTATTCTATGATATCAATATAACCTAGGATTACTTCGGGTATAAATAATGGCAATTGAACCAATTTCACTAAAAAATTGTAGAAACGTATCAATCTTATCGTAATAGCACAAAATAGATTCCGATAAAATTGACTTAATTTCGAAAAGAATATGATTGTTGTTTTATCTAAAAAACATTTTTTTAGATAAAACAACAATCACATTAGCTATAATAGAGTATCGAATAACATTTACGACATCTTTATAATAAGGATATACATCTATTTTAACCAAGGTGCTTTATCCAACTCGCTTGCAGGTATAGGCACAAAATAACTTGCAGAAGACAAATCTCCAAAACTACCTGTAACCTTCTCTTGACTTGAACGATTGGATAACGCACTTTCGACACGTTCCATTCGTACTAAATCATCCCATCTTTTAAACTCACCAGCTAATTCCCATTTTCTTTCGGTATAAGCTAATTCAGCTAAATCTCCTGTTAAAAGATCCGCATATGATTCATCTCCCATATAAGCACGTCTTCTTACTTGATTTAATGCCTCCCAAGCTTCAGAAGAACTACCTCCTGAACGACCTTCAGCTTCAGCATAAATTAATAATAAATCAGAATATCTCATAAAATAAGTTGTCATACTTGTCACTGAATTTGTTGTTTTCAACTCAGACTGGTAACCTGTAACTTTTAAAAACATTGGATGTGGTTCATCTTTAAAATCCATCCAGTGTTTCGTTACGCCTTTGTATACCAATTCAGTTCTATAAGTGGCATCTTTTCTCGCGCCCTCAGGAAAACTTTCAAAAAATGCGATTTCAGCGAATATTTCTGCCCATCCACCTGCATCTGTTCCAGGATATCCCAACCGACCAGAATGTCTATTAGAATACTGATTTCCTAAAGCCTGATTATGACCAATACCAAAGACAATTTCAGAATTCAATCTATTCTCATCAGCAATAGACCAAAGAGTTCCCATATCGTCAACTAAAGCAAAACCATAATCATCAGCTTTATCTATAACAGACTTAGCTGTTGAAGCAGCCAAAGCATATTTAGAATTATCTTTTAATGGCCATCCCGCCCAATGCAAATATAACTTTGCTAAAAAAGCTCGTGCGGAACCATTATTAGGCCTTATTGCAGCAGTTACACCAATATACTTATCGGGTAGTAAATCAGCTGCCATTTTAAAATCTTTTTCAATTTGAGTATAAATATCAACAAGCTCTGCCAATTCTAACTGCTCACCTACTCCTGTGTTAAGTTTTAAAGGAACTCGCCCAAAAGTTCTAGTTAAGTGAAAATATGCAAATCCTCTTAAAAAATAAGCCTCACCTCTCAAACTATTAATATTTGTCTGATCGCCTTCAATATTCTCAGATCCTTCAATAATATAGTTAACTTCCTTAATAATATTATACGACTCGGCAAATGCAGTTCCAATTCTTGCAGAAGTAGAAGTTAATTTTCTCAAATCTGCCTCGCGCATTGCTTGTTTATTTTTACCACTATGTGTAGTTAAATCGTCTCCACCATAGGCATTTAACCAAAATTGTGCCCAAGTAGCAGCTTTTGTTAATGCCCTATATGCTCCGGTAACAGATGCTTCCAAAGCTTTTTCTGAGTTTAAGGCTGATGGATCTAATTTTGCGTCATTTAGATCTTCGTCTAAATCAACACATGATGTAAGCATTACTGCCCCACATAGTGCAAGCGCAATAAATATTCCAATTTTATTTTTTATATGTAATTTCATAATTCTCTAAATTAACGAGGGTTAAAAACCTAAATTAACACCAAAGGTAAACGTTTGAGGATTAGGGAATGCTCCCAAGTCAATAGCAGTACTGCGATCACTTCCAGCTGATGAAGAACTTGCTTCAGGATCAAAACCTTTATAATTAGATATTGTAAGTAAATTTTGTGCACTCACATATACTCTTAAAGATTTAATCCCTTTTATTTTATTGGCTGTATACCCTAAGGCAATATTACTCAGCTTCACATAACTACCATCTTCGATGTATCTAGTTGAGTTTATAATATTATTTCCAGAAAACGGTATTTCTGTTTGATTTTCTGGAGTCCAATGATTTTTATACTCTCCATAAGTCGCATTATTTTGATTACCTCCTCCTAATGAGATATTCCCTCTAGTTCCATTCAATATTTTATTACCGTGCGAACCTCTTACCATTACATTCAAATCGAATGCTCCATAGGTTAAAGTATTGTTAAATCCCCATGTATTTTTTGGAGTACTATTACCTATTACACTAAATACCTTTTCACCCTCACCATCAATAGCATACTTAGCATGCCCTGGTGTTCCATCGGTATCCCCTGTTTTATAGGTTCCCAAGAAAGTAGCCCCATAAATTTGTCCCATTGGATTACCAACTCTTAAAATACTATAGCCTCCACCTTCGATATTTGTATAATTATCATCAAAGATAATTTGCTCTTGTCCTTCGCTCAAACTTTCCACTTTATTGGTGTTGTGCGAAAAATTGAATGATGCTGTCCAGTTAAATTTTTCAGATGAAAGAACAACTCCAGCCAAGTTAAACTCAATACCTTTATTAGATATTTCTCCTACGTTTCTCTTCACTGTTCCACCACCTTCAAAATCAGGAATAGGTACATCTAAAAGCAAGTCTGTTGTATTTTTCCAATAAGCATCAACGCTAACACTTAAACGACCAGCCCAAAATAGTAAATCGGCACCAATATTGGTTTGCTTGGTTGTTTCCCATGTTAAATCTGGATTTCCAATGTTTCCTAACTGTAATCCAATGCTTTCAGATTTTCCATTTATTGGATAATTTTTACCGGATGCTAAAGTACTATATGTGGTATAAGGTGCTATCGACTGATTTCCTGTTTCACCATAACCTGCACGCAATTTCAATTTATCCCAAGCATCAACATTATCTGTTATTTGACTTAACAAATAAGCTACAGATGCTGAAGGGAAAAGACCCAATCTATTGTCTTTTCTAAAACGTGAAGACTCATCAGCACGTAAAGTGGCAGTTACAAACAACTGACTATTGTAATTGTACTCTCCTCTACCAATCCAAGACTGAATGCTACTTTTTGCAAAGCTTGCTCCAACTGATGGTGTTGTACCTAAATTTAATGAATAAAAGTTAGCTGGTATGCTATATTCTCCGCCATTAGCAGATAAACCTTTCTTAATAAATTTTTGTGTTTCAAAAATTCCTGTCAACTTTATATTGTGATCGTTAATTTTTTTATTCCACGTAAGGATGTTGCTATTTTGCAAAATTGTATTGGTTGAGCTTGAACCTCCTCCTACAGGAGCGCTAAGAACTGTTCCTGCTGGAATACCTCTATAGTTTTCAGCTCTAGAATTCGTGTTCATCACACCTGCCAAAACGGTAAAATTTAAATCATTCGTTATTTGATATGATAAATTCAAGTTCGCATTCAATTTCCATCTTCCTGTATTCATTTCAGACTCTCGCTGAACAGCAATTGGATTAACTAAATTCTGCCCTAAAGAAGATTGTAAATTATAAGAACCATCGGCGTTTACTACAGGCAAGGTTGGATCCCAACCTAATATAGAAATAACACCACCCCTTTTGTCTGTTGAAGCTCTTGATCCGCCCATCACTAAGTTTAAAGATTTCTCATAGCTTCCATACATATTTAGGCCAATCTTCAACTTATCGTTTACTTTTGTCTCCAAATTCGATCTTAAAGAGTATCTATCGTAGTCCGTATTGAATACAATTCCAGATTGATCAAGCACATTACCTGAAATAAAGTAACTTGTTTTTCCTTCTTTTCCACTTACAGATAATTGATAATTCTGTGTATAAGCATTTTGAAAAAACTCATCTTGATAATCGGTACCACCATCTACAACTGGCGTATCGTATAAACTAGAAAACTCATTAGCTGAAAGCACATCAATTTTATTAGGCACTTGCGAAAAACTAGTAAAGAATCCAAAATCTATTTTTGCTTTTCCACTACCTCGCTTTGTACTAACTAAAATTACTCCGTTAGCCCCTCGGGAACCATATATAGCAGTAGCCGATGCATCTTTTAAAATTTCCATAGAAGCAATGTCACTGGAATTCAAAGACTTTAAATCACCACCAATTAATCCATCGATAACCACCAAAGGACTGTTGTCACCGTTAATCGAATTTGTACCACGAATACGAATTTTAACATCAGCACCGGGAGCACCAGAATTCTTTGTGATTTGAACACCCGATGCGCGACCTTGAAGGGCATCTTCAAGTCTATTGATGGGTTGTTTTTCAAAATCTTTAGCACTCACACTAGAAACTGATCCTGTTAAATCACTTTTCTTAGTTACACCGTAACCAATTGCAACTACTTCCTCTAAACCAATTGAACTGGTTTGCATTACAACATTAATAGATGTTTGTTCACCTATTTCTTTCTCTTGTTGTTCCATTCCTACAAAAGAGAATACTAAGATTTTTCCATTCACAGGAATGTTAATAGAGTATTTACCGTCCATGTCTGTAGTTGTACCCACAGTTGAACCTTTAACCACAACCGAAGCTCCAGGAACTCCTGTTCCATCATCTGCAAAAGAAACAGTCCCTTTGCAGGTCCGATTCTGAGCAAAAAGTATTTGTGTCCCTACCAATAATAGGAAAACAATTAGTCCAAGTAATTTCTTCATTTTTTTCATAAATCATTTTACGTTCTTAAAGGCAAATACTATTCCTCCCCCACACGGAGAAAATCGTAATTTATCTTCAAAAAATAGGTTATTTCATAGTGGGTTCAAATTAGGCTTGCAGAACCTTACATTAACTTTAACTACCTATTGAATTTCTCCCCATTTCGGGCATAAATACAACAAACTGTTTAATTCTGCAAACGAATGCATAAATGTATGGGCAGATTATATTTACGTTAGGCTAAATTCATTCAAAAATTCTCCAATTCTATTCAATTAGAGGCTGTTTGAACAAATAGTGTAGGTTCTCTGAACTATTTTGGATACTTGAGTTTAAATAGGTTCTTGTTTGACAATTATCCATTCCAAACATCTACACCCTTTATGAACACTGAAAAGAAATCTGACATGAAATTTTAAAAGATAAAAAGGATCATCTAAATAGGATGTTTAATGCATATAAATAATTTACTTCGGATAAATAAGAAGATTATTTATTTCTCAAACATATACTTATGTGGGAATTAAAAACTAATGTATAAGAAAGTACAGATTATCCTAAAGAATTGGATTGATCTCCCTTCGCATATTTAGATGGTGAAATTTTAAACTGGTCACTAAAACATTTACTAAAATAACGTGGGGTTGTAAACCCAACAGAATAAGCTACGTCAGCAATGCTAATTCCTGATTCAGAACGAAGCATAAATGCGGCTTTTTTCAATCTATTACTCAAAATAAACTCGTTTGGAGTTTGTCCTGTTATTCCCTTTATTTTTGCATATAAGCTAGTTCGTCCCAAACACATTTCTTGTGCAAAAGTATTCACATCGAACTTGGAATTATCAAGATTCTCATCAACCACTTTTATTGCCTGATCAAGTAAGTTGGCATCCAGTGAATTAGACGTGATGTTTTTTATCCCAAAACCAGGATTTGTTCTGAAATTATCCTGTAATAATCTTCTCGATTTGATAAGGTTGCGACAGCGAGCTTGAAGTAACTTCATATTAAATGGCTTAGTGATATAATCATCTGCGCCAATTTCTATACCCTCAAGTTTGTATTCCAATGCATCCTTTGCCGTTAAAAGAATTACTGGAATATGGCTCGTACTTAAATCCATTTTTAGTTTTTCACACATCTCTGTGCCCGATAAAACTGGCATCATTACATCACTTATTATCAAGTCTGGTTGCAAGTCAATAGCCTTTTCTAATCCTAATTGTCCATTTTCTACCGTTACAACGGAGTATTCATCCTGAAATGATGAATAAAGCATTTCGCGTACCTCTGCATTATCTTCAACAATCAACAATGAATATCCAGTAAGGTGATTATTTGGGTCTAATTCAGAGGGTTCTATTTTTATGATTTCATCAGCAAGTATCTTTGTATTGATACTCACCTCGAAAGTTTGCTCATTATCCCAACTAATATACTCATCATTAAAATGCGTCTTCCCTTTTGGTAAATACACCTCAAAACAAGAACCTTCTTCTGTTTTGCTATCTACTTTTATCGATCCTCCATGCTGATCAACAATATTTTTGGAAAGTGCTAAACCAATTCCTGATCCTAAATACTGGTGACTTTGTTGACTGATATTATCAACTTGATAAAAGCGATCAAATATTTTATCCAGGTACTCTTCTGGCATTCCTTTTCCCGAATCCAATACTTTAACAACAACTTCGTTTTCATGCTCATCAACCAAAACATAAACAGAGCCTTCTTCAGGAGTGAATTTAAATGCATTGGAAAGTAAATTGAATAGTACTTTCTCCAATTGTCGAGCATCAAACCAAAGCATTATTTTGTCCTGTCGACAAACCAATTTAAAGTTAATGTTCCGCTTATTCCCATACTCCTTAAAAGCATCACATATGCTTCGGGTAAAGTCGACAAAATCATGCTCATTCACTCGCAACTTCAGATGTCCCAACTCTTGTTTTCGAAATTCCAAAAGTTCATCTATCAAATTCTTTAAGCGATAAGAATTCTTAAAAGCTACTGTTATTTTATTCGCAATTTTAGGAGCTAAAGCAGATTCCTCTAATAATCCTTCTAACTGACCTAAAATAAGGGTAAGGGGAGTTCTAAACTCGTGAGATATATTCGTAAAGAAACGTAATTTTGATTGGTTCATTTCACTAATTCGCTCTTTGTCTAATTGCTCTTTTCTAAGGTTCTCTTCCAAAAGTGCTTTAGAAATTAATACCCTATTAATATAAAGCAAAATACCACTCACAATGGCAATATAAAAAAGATAAGCCCACCAAGTATTGTAAAATGGAGGAGTAATAGTAATCTTCATGCTAGTTTCAGGCCCATCTTCAGATTGCCGTATTTTTTCCTTCACCATAAAGGTATATGTACCCGGTTTTAGATTTGTATAATTCACACTTCGGTGATAACCAGCATCAATCCAATCTTCATCAAAACCTTCCATCTTATATTGGTAATGAGATTTATTAGCTTTGAGGTAATTAAATGATGTAAAATCGAAACCAATAACAGAGTGCTTGTGATTCAGACGAATACTCGAAGTGTAAGAAAGTGATGAGCTTAATATTTCAGAGTCATCATTGGGATGAACCTCCTTATTATTTACTCGCAATGCTGTAAAATAAAGTGGATGAGTAATACTTTGGTTTTGCAATTCTTTCTCCCTAAAAGAAACCATTCCATGAATTCCTCCAACAAATACCTCTCCATCTGATGTAATATATAAACCTCTCTCATTAATTTCGCCAAGAGGAAAACCGTTTTCATAGTCGTATGCTCTGAACCTTTCTTCTTCTACATCAAAACGCGAAATTCCTTTACTCGTGGCTATCCACAAAAAACCATATCGCGATTCAGCAATACCGTATATAAAATCGGAAGACAGATCATACTCACTACTTGAATAAGTTGTAAAACTATCATCCCCTGGATTATATCGATTCAATCCTCCTCCAGATGTCGCAATCCATATACGACGCATGTGATCTTGATAGATTTGGTAAATAAAATTGCTACTTATAGTCGTAGTATCATTAGCATTCTTTTTAAAGTTATTGAACTCACCATTTTTCAAATTAATTACACTCAAACCTTGTGTTTCAGATCCTATCCACAATCGTTCACTTCTATCAATCAAAAGGGCATATATTTTTTGTCCAACAACATTTCGCTGTTCCTCTTCTTCAAAAAAATTTGAGAATTTTTCAGTTTTCGGATCAAATACAACAACACCACTATTCGTTCCGAGTATCAATTTTTTCTTAAAAGGAATAATCGCTGAAATAACATTACTTTGAATAGATTGAGTCTGGTTTTCATTTTTCATGAACTTCTTAATCAGCCCAGTTTTTACATCCAATACATTTAAACCACCTAAATGCGTACCAATCCATAATCTGTTTTTATGATCCAGATATAAGCTTTTTGCATTGTTATGCGATAAACTTATATCATTATCTCCTTTGGTAATGTATTTAAAACTATCATCCTCCCTGTTGTAAAAATTAACACCACCGCCTTCTGTTGCAATCCAAAGATTTTTATCATCATCTTCCAACATTGATCCAACAACTCGATAGTTAATGGATTTATTATTATCAGGATCAGCTACAAAATATCTAAAAATATTAGTCTTTGGATTGTAAATATTAACACCCCCAAAATAAGTGCCAATCCAAATACTTCCTTCCTGATCGCGAAACATTGTATAAATTGAATTGTGACTTAAGGCATTTGGATTTTTATCCGATTGATAATAATTAGAAAATATTTTTGTTTCAGTATCAAATACACTTACGCCTAAAAATGTTCCAACCCAAATTCGTCCTTGCTTATCTTCAGTAATGTCGCGAACTACGTCGTGCGAAAGGCCAGATTCCTTATTGTAATGTGCAGTAATTTTATTCTCTTGAAGACTATAAACTCCTTTTTCCCTTGTTCCGACCCAAATAATTTCTTTCGAACTTTTATAGATACAAGTAATTTCATCCTTTAAAAGAGTATATATTTCTTCTTTATCAGGATGATTGTACTGCAGCCCATTATTCGTTGTTCCCAGTAACAATCCTCCATCTTTATTCTCATAAATAACATTAACATTAGTTCGATCTGGAAAAATCTCATTTGCATTCGTATAAACCCCACTTTTTTCATCCAAACGAAACAAACCTTGTTTGGTTCCAACCCAAATATTAGATTTACCAACATAAAAGCAATTTACCTCCCGATTAGGGTAATTCTTCAATTCTTCATTTCTTAAATTAAGAATTGAAATTCCTTGAGCAGTAAGAATCCATAGCTTGTCGTTTTTATCAATCTTCAAATCACGAATATTGTTTCCAAGAAGACTATTCGGATCCTTTCTATTATGACGAAATACATCAATTTCATAACCATTGTACCGATTAAGACCATCACGGGTTCCTATCCACATGGTCCCCAACTGATCTTGTTCCAGTGCAGTCACAGACACCTGAGATAGACCATCTTTCAAATCTAAATGATCAAAATAAATATCTTGTGCCTGACAACACAGCACTTCAACCAATAGTATAAATATTACAAATATATTTTTCATAGCTCTATGTTATCAAAAGACTGACAATCATCACTTCGTCAGTAATTATAGAATACAAACTAACAATTAATTCTGAACAAAAAAAGACATCGTTCATTCTGATGAATGCACCTTTTCCTTCTTTCATGATATCTTGAATCAGGCATTTATTCCCAAAATGCACCTTATCGTAATTCCTTGCATATACAGTAAAGTACATCTCACTTCGTACTTCACACCCACTTAATCCCTTATAATATTCTCATACACCGAGTATAAATTTCCAAACTTGATTATCACAAAGAAATAAAATGCAATTGAATTGTGCAATCGATTGCTTAAATTTTCATGTTTCCTTTTAATTACATTTCACACACAAAATATGAACTATAAAACAATTAAATAAACACGTGTATCTTTGAATCAAGTGCAGATGGAGTCATTTCTTTAATGACCTATAATAACGAATAATACAAAATATTTATCAATATAAATACCTTTGGTATTTTTGTCCTTAATTGAAGATCAATAAAGTTGTTATTGGCGTCTTTAAAGGCAGGTGCTATACTTCAAAAGATTTAATTCCAAAAGGATACAAGCGAATTATTCATTAATTGCCCACAACATTTAAACATCTCAAATTAACCAATGCGCAAAAAAAAGATCAAGCTATTCTAGAACGACTCAATAAGTACAATTTATTGCAATAATCACATTATACATCACCTACAAGTAGGTTATTTAAAAGAAGCGTTCAAATTCATCTCAAAACGAAAACTACGGATTTTCCATTATCTTACAAAAGTAAAATTCCAGATTTATTGAACAAAAACACCGCAATAAAAGGATTTTTCATTCCTTTCATCGCGGCATTTTACCCTATTATGAACTTGACTATTCTAAATCTAACTTCTATTTGGTAAAAACTATTTATCTTGCCATAGCTTCATGGTCGCTTCTACATCTAATGCTTCTGCAAGTATCGAAATTGGATGTTCTACCTTTTTAGTCGTAGACATTTCCACCTGCCACTTACAAGTTTCGCAATCTGTAGATACAAAATCAGCATCTGAATTATCTATTTGGTCGAAAAGAGGTTTCCCTACTCCTTGCGAAGTTTCGTAATTTTCCTTCTTAAATCCGTAAGTTCCTGCAATACCACAGCATCGAGATTCAAGAGCCATAAAGTCAACACCTGGAATCATTTTCAAGAGTGTGGTCGAATAAATTGACCAACCAAGCTTCTCCATATGACATGGCGTATGATAGGCAATGCGTTTCTTGTAACTGTCTTTAAAAACAAGTTTCAATTTTCCTGAATCGATCAAGCGAAATAGGAAACGAGTTGCCAATTCACTTTCATCTCGAATTTCTTCATTCTTCACTCCCAGCAAATGCGGATACTCATCTCGAATGGTAAATATACATGTTGAAGAAGTCGAGATAACCGGCATCTTTTTATCAACAATTGATTTCTTGAATGCTTCCACATTGTGCTTTGCCTGTTTCGTTGCCTGTTTAATTAAACCATTAGAAATTAAGGCTACACCACAACACTTTTCCTTTTCCAAAAGATGAACACCATAACCAGCTGCATTCATAATCTTAATCAAATCTTTTCCCAATTGAGGGAAGTTATAATTCACGTAACAGCCGTGAAAATAGCTAAGGTGTTTCTTAAAATCACTTTGCTTCTTTTCAGCATATTTACGGTACCAAGTTTCGAATCTCATTCCCGCATACTTAGGAAAGATACGATTATGATCTATTTTTAGAACACCATCCATAATACGTCGAACAGGTTTCAAAGCAACAATCGGATTCACAATAGGTGCAAATGTGCTCGCCATAGTTCCAACTATATCAGTATTTGCAAGGATCATATCCCTTACTATGGGCTTTTTCTTACTGTGCTTGATACGAGCCATTTGGATGATATCTCCAATTTTCACACCATGTGGACAAGCTATCTCACAACGTTTACAGTTGAGACACAACTTTAATGATTCATCGAAAAAATTTGGATCCTTCAAGCGCAATCGTTCTCCATCTGGCCCTGACTGTTTAGGTCCTGGATAGTCTGGATTTACTTCCAGAACAGGACAATAAACAGTACAAATCGTACACTTCACACACTGTTCAAAATTATTATCGCTTATATTGAATGGTTCAAGTATCTCCTTTTTCATCGTCCTGTTATTTTAAAAGTTCCTCAGCTACATGAAGCGAAGTAAGTAAACTGATTCCTGCTCCACTTCCTTCCTTAAGGGCATTTGCCCCTCCTAGTACAGAACCTGCTACATATAAATTCTCTATTGGCTTACCGTTTATCAATGCACGAAATTTGCTATCAGTTTTAACCCCATAATGCATATATGGCTGATCATTAAAGAACTTCTCGTCTAGCCATTTTTTACTGTCCACATCGCCATCAATATCCAAACCTAAGATTGGTTCGTAAAGTTTTTCACGAGTGGCTACAATTCCTTTGCTATAAAAGCTTCCGCTAGCCAACACAAATTGGTCAGCCTCTAACTTTATGTCTCCGTGATTGTTGGTATGAATCGCAAGTAGTTTATTATTTTCGATCGTGCCTGTTTCAACATTATCACCTAGAAAATAGGTTCCGCCTAATTCTTCAAATCGCTTACGAAGTAAGATTTGACTACGGATTCCTGGAGTTGATGGAGGCAAAGCTGGTAACAAAACAACTGGTTTATTTACCTTCGCTTTGAGCTCAGCTGCAACATTTTTATTAAATAAACCAAATACTGCCGGCAAAATAACAACTTCAAAACCTTCACTCAGTTCATTTACTTTTTGAGCAAATTCGTTAAGAGCATCTTCTCCCTGATCGAATACCTTTGCAATGTTCGTAGAACGCATTTCACTCGGATTACGGCGAATTGCATCAAATTCTTTCATTGCGAAGTTCTTTATTTGAGTATCCACCTTAAACTTCTTCAATCCATCTTGAACAAATAGAGTGTGGAAATCAAGGAATCCACTGAAATTCAAAATCACAGCTTTCTTCCATGGAAATGCATCATTTTGTTCAAAACGAGTGAAATCATCAATCGTTAACCAAGTAGGTTTCATAACCCCCATTGGCGTTAATACAAAATGGTTTTGATCTGCTTGACCTGAAAAAGTTAAGCCAGCACGATCTAGTAATTTTGGCGCTTCATCGGCCAATCGTTTGATGTTGTCAAGACCAACACACTGATATGGATGATTGCTCGCTAATGATTTCATTCCCTCAAACGGATTCTTCACTTCTTGTCCATCTACCTTACTAAGCAAATCGAAAGAACCAGAAAAGAAATGGATTGCACTCTGTCCTGATGAAACAATCGCACATTTACGTCCCTGCTCTGCAAGTTTAATTCCGCATGTGAGTCCACTTAACCCACCTCCTATAATAATATTATCGAATTTCATAGTAATCCCCGCTTAATTGTTATCTGGTTTCAATCCGTAAATACCCTCATAAATCCAAGAAGTAAACTGTACCTCATTAATTCCCTCTCCCCAAGTGATTGGCAACATTCCTTTCCAACGTTCCTGAAGGAAATTGGCCAAGTCATCTTTCGCTTTACCTGGTTTTTCTGAAGATTCACAAAGAAGTCCAGCTGCACGACAGGCACATAGTTCCCCCTGACAGGTTCCCATACCTACACGAGTTCTCCGACGCAAGTCAATTAGATTATTTACATGCAATTCGTTAATTGCATATTTTACCTCGGCTATTGATACCCCTTCACATTCACATACTAATGAATCATCATTATCGTTACCATTGGAAATATTTTTCGCAAGCGTTCCATGACGATCTTTGGCTGATTTTTGAGAAATATTAGCTCCAGTATAAACTTTTCCGGTATCAGTACTTAGTGGATGTTCACTTTTTTCTGCTCCTGGCAGAGGTATATCAGCTGTTTCGCATTGCTTATCAATAGCCAATTTCTTACAGATTAAATCTGTAGTCTCTTCAGCCATTAAACGATAGGTCATTAGCTTACCACCAGTAATGGTTACAAAACCAGAAAGACCGTCTCGTTCTTGATGATCTAGCAATACAATTCCACGACTAATGCTACGTCCTGTTGGATCATTATCTGCAGCAACTAAAGGACGAACACCTGCATAAGCACGTAAAATACGAGTTGTAGCCAAAGCTGGAGAAAGCTTCTCTCCTTCACGGATCAAAACATCAACATCTTCCTTGGATACAAACATGTTATCAATTTGATCATATGGAATTCGTTCCGATGTTGTTCCAATTAAACAAATGGTATCTCCTGGTACCAAAATATCAGCATTGGCTGGTTTTCTACATCTGTTTAATACCATTTTATTTACACGGTGACCAAAAATTAGTAGAGAACCTTTTGCTGGAAACATATTGATATTAACACCAGCGAGTTTAGCGATACGATGTCCCCAAATACCACCAGCATTTACAATAATTTTTCCGTAATAACTTGCGTTTTCTTTTGTTTCATGATTGAACAAATCCACACCAATAACTCTGTCTTGCTCTTTCACAATACCAGTTACCTCATGTTGTGTCAAAAGTATTGCACCATGAATTCTTGCATCCAAAGCATTAGACATCGTCAATCGAAACGGATCAACAGATCCATCAGGAACCTTAACAGCACCTATTAAATTAGGATTAACCGATGGTTCGATATGTCGAGCATAATCAGGATCGATAATATCTGTTTCAATACCGGCTGTGTTACAAGCAGCCACAAATTGAGATTGAAAAGCGATATCATCATCTGGAAGCGTAATGAAAAGTCCATTGTTTTCTTCAACACAATGGTTTGCGATTTGACGCAAAATCATATTCTCCTTTATACATTCCGATGCTGACTCTGGATCGGTCACAGCATATCGTGCACCACTATGTAACAAACCATGATTTCGTCCGGTTGCTCCTGTAGCAAAATCGTGACGTTCAACAAGTAAAACACTTAATCCTCGCATCGCACAATCACGCGCCGTCCCCGCTCCAGTAGCTCCACCTCCAATGATTATTACATCGTACTCTTTGGATTTGTTCTTGTTCATGATAAGTTCTGTTTTTTTGACAACTTTTAAGTTCTGTACGATCAACAATTTTTAAGGATTCTTGATCTATATATTTTTCATTTCTGATGTATCACTACATTCAGCCGACTTTTCCAATTCAAGAAAAGTGTAAGTTTCATTCCATTAATCCATTACTAATCGAGTTCCTCTTAATATCAGAAACCTTTTTTCAACAACTTGATTTGACTTAAATCAATGAATGATTTTACACAACAAATATAAAGATTATACCTAGCTATGCAAAGTACATACCTTATAAATGTATTTTGCATTAAGATGCAATAGATCCGCAAGCTAAATTATTGATCAATTTTAACTGAGAAGATGAAAATCAAAAAGCACAAGAAACAATAGCACTAAAGATTAAATATCAAGATATTACAAGCTATGAGACGTTCACAAAAACGCCTTTCACACCTATAAAAAGAAACAAAACTAATAATGTTGAATATATTTATTCTAAATAATATGGCAGGTCTATTCCATCCTCAATAAAGCACAGAATCTTTCTGAAAATTTAATCAACAAAGAGACATGATGATGAAATAGCCTAGAATAATTTAGTTTTTAAAGCTGCATTTCAATCAATTTTGAATTATTAAAAAGAGTTAGCTACACTAAAGTTTAACCTTTGAAATTAATAATTCAATTCTTAAAATAGAATCCTGCTATAGTTGATATCTCAATAAAATGGATGCAACGCTTGGCAATTAAAAATTTAGCAATTTAAGCGAAGAGACCAAACTTCTCTTGTTACTATATAGTAGCTGAAAGTAGCGAACAAATAAGACTTAAGTTTCTCATCATATTATTTTATAATCTGCAATTTTATCCTACTTTTGTCCCACACAATTATCCTATTGGATATTATCTGGAGGGATGACAGAGTGGCCGATCGTGCATGCTTGGAAAGCTGT
>JADGFH010000539.1 GCA_016743925.1 Labilibaculum sp. | reverse complement strand
TTCTTACTTAAGAAACTTTTTATGCAAGCTGAAGAGGTTATTATTGATTTTGAAACCAGTGGAGAAGCTTACACTGTTGATGATGTAATTGCTAAATTAAAAGGTGTCGAGTCAACCTCTTTCATAAATTTCACAGAAAAGACAATTAAAGAGCTTCTTGATCAAAAAAAGGATGGGAACGCTCGTGTTTATAGGTGCCACCTTAATATTGTAAAGAAATTCGTTAAAGAACAAGAATTCAGTTTTGATCAGATCACTTACAAATGGCTGAAATCTTTTGAAACCTTTTTAATAGGTAGAGATAATAGTATAAATAGCATTTCATTTCAAATGAGAACTTTGCGTGCCATATATAATCGTGCTATAAAAGAAAAATTGGCTAAAAAGGACAGTTATCCCTTTGATGATTATAAAATTCAAACTGTTAAAACACAAAAGCGAGCATTAAAAAAAGAGGATATTGTTCTAATTCGAGATTTAGATCTTGTTGGTAAAATTGCAGTGGAAAGAGCTAGGGATTTATTCATGTTCAGTTTCTACTGTATGGGTATGTCATTTATTGATGTTGCGTATATGAAAGCTGAAGATATCCGTGATGGAAGATTATATTATGCGAGAAAAAAAACTTCACAGCAATATAATTGTGAATTGCTGCCACCAGCTTTAGAGATAATTAAAAAATATTCTGATTTGAATAATCCCAAAGAGTATGTATTCCCTATAATAGATCCGAATCATCCTGATCCTCATAAGAGTTACCTCTCTCAAATGCAGAAAACCAATCACAAACTAAGAGATCTTGCAAAATTGATTGAACTGAGCATACCCCTTACTTCCTACGTGGCTCGACACTCATGGGCAACCATTGCAAAACGTTCTGGAGTGCCGACAGCTGTTATTTCAGAAGGGCTTGGACATACAACAGAGAAAACAACCCAAATCTATCTTGATAGTTTCGAAAATGAAGTTTTAGATGCAGCTAATAGATTAATTACACTTTAGTCTAGTCATAACTGTTTGCCATTTTGTGACAAAATAGATCTTTTTCTTAAGAATATATTTTGTCGTAAATATTTACTACTTTTACGACAAATAATCATTGTAACTATGTGTAGTAGTGTTGAATCGGAGATTTCACGTCATTTAAAAAGAACTCAAAAAGGATCGGTGTTTTTTACCGAGGATTTTTTGCGTTATGGAACGGCAAGAGCTGTATCTAAAGCTTTGGAAAGATTAGTCGAAAAGCAAGAGATTACTCGTTTAGCTCGAGGGATTTACTCTCGTTTGGTGGTGGATCCTTTTTTTGGTGCATTACGCCCAGCAGCTGAGGATATTGCAATAGCCATTGCAAAAAGAGATAAAGCAAGGATAATTCCTACAGGTGCTATGGCTCTAAATGCTTTAGGTTTATCAACTCAGGTGCCTATGAAAATTGTATATCTGACAGATGGGTCTTCAAGAATTGTGAATGTGGGGAAGAGGACGATAAAATTCAAAAAGGTCGCTGCTAAAAGTTTAGCTGCAAAAGGCTCAATTAGCAGTCTGGTTATTCAGGCTTTAAAAGAGATTGGTAAAGGAAATGTGATTGACAAGGAGAAAAAAATGATAATAGAACATTTGCTTAAGGAGGATGTAGAGAAACTCAAACATGATATATCTCTTGCTCCGGAATGGATAAGAATAATAATGCGAGAGTCATTAAATCAAGTTTAGTATTAAAAAATATCAATCACAATGGATAAATGGTTTCAAGTTTCTGATGAGAGAAAAGTGCAGGTGTATTCTACTATTTCTGATGATATTAAATTGCCAGCGTATGCCATAGAAAAAGATTGGTGGGTAGTTCAAACACTTGCCATTATTTTTGAAATGGAAATTGGAAAATACTTGGTTTTTAAAGGAGGAACCTCTTTGAGTAAAGCCTGGGATTTAATTGAACGATTTTCTGAAGATATTGATATGGCTGTTGATAGAAGTTTTCTTGGTTTTAATGGAGAACTGACAAGGAAAAAAGAAATTACCAAGCTCAGAAAAGAATCCAATAAATACATCACAGAGAAGTTTTTCCCTGAACTAGAAGCAAGATTCATAGAAAAGGGATTGGAGGGTGTTAAGCTAGCCTTAGTCGATGCTAAAGACTCCGATCAGGATCCTCGAATTATAGAGATCTATTACCCCAATGTGATTCCTTCACCTGGATATATTCAACCTAGAGTACAAGTTGAAATTGGCTGCCGTTCTCTGAAAGAACCTTTTACTGTTCGATCATTCAATTCCATAATAGATCAAACTTATCCTGATACACCATTTGCTCAAAAACCGATTAATATTCCAACTGTTAACCCTGAGCGTACATTGCTTGAGAAAGTTTTTTTGTTACACGAAGAGTTTTCGCGACCACTCGAAAAAATTAGAGTGGAGCGTTTGAGCAGACATCTTTACGATGTGTATCAATTATCACAAACAGAATTTGCAGAGAAAGCAATTACCGATAAAGAGCTATATGAAACCATAGTTAATCATAGATATCGCTTTGCTAAACTTGGTGGTGTCGATTACAATCTTCATCAGCCCCAAACGATTAATATTATACCGATTCCTGAAGTTATAGCGCTGTGGGAAAAAGATTATAAGGTCATGCAAGAACAAATGATTCATGGGGCATCGCCATCATTTAAGGAACTGATTGAACACTTAACGAATTTCTATCAGAAGATTAATGGAATAGATTGGAAGATTAGTGGTGAATTCAAAAGTTTGTCATGATCCTAAGTTGGTATTTGAATCATATCTTAAGACTACTCTGTGTAGTCTTAACCCCTGTTTATCAGGAGTATTTTGTGAAAAAGAGTTTGACTTGAGTCCTTATAATTGAGGAGTCTGGCCAATTTTGATATAATTAGCTTGTGAGTATCACTACAAGATCTTTTTAAACTGTTTAGGAGTTAGCCCATATTTACGTTTAAAAGCGGTTGTAAAGTGAGAAGCATACTCGTAGCCACAATCCAATGCAACCTCAAAAATGGTTTTATCCGTATCGAGTATGAGCTGGCGTGCAAGGTTCATTTTATGATCGAACAAACAGCCGTATACCGTTTGGTTAAAAACCTCTTTGAACCCATTTTGTAATTTCTTTTCATTCATACCAATATTTCTCGATAAGTCTAGAATTGTAGGGGGACTGTTAATATCAGAAATGAGTATGTCTTTGGCTTCGTAAATCTTATCGAGTTCACTTTTATTAAGACAACACAAACATGGAATGTCAGCCTCTTTATTTTCGTGTTGTTGGAGTTGCAGAGCCAATAATTCCATAACTTTAGCTTCTGTATACAGGTGGCAAATATTTCCCATAAACTTGGCATTCCCTATTTGGGAGATAATAAGATTCATCTCGCAATTACTAGGCATATAGTTTTTATTCAGGCAAAATGTTTCACCATTGATATGTCTTAAATAAGGATCGTTCAATAAGTCGGGATAGGCATTAACCAGCTTCTTTAGAAAGCTTTCTTCGAAGCTAACACTCCACGAAGAACATGATATGTCTTTTTTGTATCGGGAACATCCTAGCTCACCTTCAGTTAAAGACCATATGTTATTCTGTCCACCATCTACTGGCCTATTGAAGCTAGGAGTCTCATAATTGACAGAGCCATTAAGCATAAAATGCATCGAAAAAATAGGGGTTAAGGAGTAACCAGATAATTTTGTGTTATTGGTAAAACGACTTTCAAAATTGGACAGAATAAGGCCTGATAATAACTCTTCCTTAAAACCAATTTTCCCAATATGGTTATCTAAATTAAAACCATAGGAAGGTTGCGTATTATTGAAGTTGTTAAAATTAATTTTTTCTTCGAGTAAGATATCCTGAATGTCATCGGAACTTATATCAATAGAATACTTCATATTTTCTTGATTATACCATTTACACTAGATTGATTTTTCCTTTTATATTAAATTCTTATCCCCAATTATTAAACAAGTTAAATAGGGATACAGCCTAAATTTGCTTTCGTTAATTGAGTTTAAATAAACGTAAAAATACATACACTTCTTATTCATAACAATCACTACTAATAGCGATATTATAGAATGCCAACATGGTGTTATTGATTGTAAATGAATGTGTAGGGAATACTAAAACGAAAAAAGAAGATGAAGAGAATAACTACAATCATTGTCATAATTATTCTTCCACTTAGCCTATGGGCTCAGGCTTTAAGTTCAATATCAGGAAGAGTGACGGATAAAAAAACAGGCGAATCCTTACCTGGAGTAAACCTTGTAATTGAGAGTTTGCACTTAGGTACGGTTACTAACAATAAAGGGGAATTCATATTTAAGAAAATTCCTGCGGGAAAATATCGCTTGAGTGTTTCATTTATCGGTTATTCTACTTTGGAAAGGCAAGTGAGCTTAAGAAGGGGAGAGCTAATTAAACTTAATTTTAGTATCGAAAAACATTCTGAAGAATTGGACGAAGTTGTTGTATCAGCAAAATCGGAAGTTCGTGAAATACGAGAATTAGCCATGCCTATTACCGTTATTTCTATGAGCCAACTTAGTGGTACAGTTAATAGTATTTCAGATATATTAACCAAATCTGTAGGGATTACTATGCGTAATTCGGGTGGTGTTGGCTCTGCCTCTCGTTTGTCAGTAAGGGGCTTAGAAGGCAAACGC
>JADGFH010000538.1 GCA_016743925.1 Labilibaculum sp. | reverse complement strand
CTTTGGGGCGATCTTAGGAGGTGTTCTATCTCTTTTGGTGGTCATTATATATCAAGTGATGAAAAACAAATGAAAGTTTAATTTGGTTGGAACTGAATAAGTATCTAAATAAAACTAGGGTGACTGAATGAATAATTTTATTTTAATTGGTGCAGCGGGCTATATTGCTCCTCGTCATATGAAAGCAATAAAAGAAACAGGTAATAATTTAGTCGCAGCGTTAGATAAAAATGATTCTGTAGGTGTTATTGATAGTTATTTTCCTAACGCTGATTTTTTCGTTGAGTATGAACGATTTGATCGTCATGTTGATTTGTTAAAGAGAAAAGGAACATTTATAGATTACACGAGTATTGCTTCTCCAAACTATTTACATGATTCACATATTCGATTTGCATTGCGTCATGGCTCTCATGCGATTTGCGAGAAACCTTTGGTGCTAAATCCGCATAACATAGATGCGTTAAAGGTAGTTCAAGACGAGACAGGTAAACAAGTTTATAATATTTTGCAGCTTAGACTTCACCCAAGCATTATTGCTTTGAAACAGAAAGTGGCGGCTGAAGTTGCTGTTAACCCAGATAAAATTTTTGAGGTTGATTTGACGTATTTGACTAGTCGTGGTCATTGGTATTTTACTTCTTGGAAAGGAGATGATAAGAAATCAGGGGGGATAGCAACAAATATAGGTGTCCACTTCTATGATATGTTAGGTTGGATTTTTGGTGAGCTTAAAATAAATGAAGCACATGTAAAACAGTCAGATACTAATGCTGGGTATTTAGAGTTTAAGCATGCCAGGGTTCGTTGGTTTCTATCTGTAAATTATGAATATATTCCTGAAAATGTGAAAGCTGAAAACCAAAGAACTTATCGTTCTATTACCGTAGACGGTTCTGAGATTGAATTTTCTGGAGGTTTTACAGATCTTCATACTCAGAGTTATGAACATATAATTTCAGGGCAAGGCTTTAGTTTGGAAGAAGCGCGTAAGAGTATAGAAATCGTTAGTGATATTCGCAATCAAAGTGTAGTTCTTAACTCTTCTAATACTCACCCTTTTGTAAATAAAGTAATTCGTTAATGTCTTCTTTTTACCAGCATGAAACAGCGATCATTGATTCTGGTGCACAAATAGGTGAAAGTTCCAGGGTCTGGCATTTTGTTCACGTATGCTCTGGTGCGTTAATTGGAAAGGAAGTTTCTCTAGGACAAAATGTGTTTGTTGGTAACCAGGTTACCATTGGTGATAAATGTAAAGTTCAGAATAATGTATCTGTTTACGACAATGTGCATTTGGAAGCTGAAGTGTTTTGTGGCCCTAGCATGGTCTTTACTAATGTTTATAATCCTCGTTCTGGTGTTGAGCGAAAAGAGGAGTATCGTAGTACTTTAGTGAAAAGAGGAGCGACGCTTGGGGCTAATTGTACAATCGTTTGTGGAGTTACTATTGGTGAATTTGCCTTCATTGGTGCGGGTAGTGTCGTAAATAAGGATGTTAAGCCATATGCATTGATTGTTGGAGTTCCTGGAAAACAAATCGGCTGGATGAGCGAATATGGTGAACAACTTGAATTACCTTTAGAAGGAAACTGTTCTGTGAAGTGTAAATCAACTGGCGAATTATATGAGCTTAAAGGTCGTAGTATAACAAAAGTTATAGAGTAATTTCTTATGCAATTTATAGATTTAGAAGCGCAGTACAAACATCTAAAGCAGCGCATTGATAAACGAATTTTTAATGTGCTAACTCATGGTAAATATATCATGGGGCCCGAAGTTAAGGAGTTGGAAGAAAGATTAGCTGATTACGTGGGTGTTAAGCATGCAATTACCTGCGCTAATGGAACCGACGCTTTGACTTTGTCGTTAATGGCGTTGGAAGTAAAGGAAGGAGACGCAATTTTTTGTCCGACATTTACTTTTTTTGCTACAGCTGAAGTTGTTGCTTTCGCTGGTGCAACACCTGTTTTTGTGGATTCTGATGTAAGTACATTTAATATGTGTCCGGTAAGTTTAGAAAAACAAATAAAGAGAACAATCGACGAAGGAAAAGTCAAGCTTAAAGCAATTATTGCGGTCGACTTGTTTGGACTCCCTGCTAACTACCCTGAAATAACGAAAGTAGCTAAAAAGTATGGCTTGAAAATTATAGAGGATGCGGCTCAAGGTTTTGGTGGTGAGATAAAAAATCAGAGAGCTGGTAGTTTTGGTGATATTGCTACAACAAGTTTTTTTCCAGCAAAGCCGCTTGGGTGTTATGGCGATGGAGGGGCTGTATTTACTAATAATGATGATTATGCTGAACTGATTAAGTCTTATCGAATTCATGGAAAAGGGCTGGATAAATATGATAATGTTCGAATTGGATTAAACAGTCGGCTAGATACAATTCAAGCCGCAGTGCTGCTGGAGAAATTAGTAGACTTTCCTAATGAGTTGATTGCTCGTAATGATATAGCCAAGAAGTATGAGGAAGTGTTTAGTTGCTATTTTAATACTCCGGCAGTGCCTTTTTTGTTTAAAAGCTCTTGGGCGCAATATACATTATATGATTCTGATTCTGACTCGATTAGAGCAGTTTTTCACTCTAATAGTATTCCAACAATGAAGTATTATCCCACTTGTTTGCATGAGCAAACCGCATTTAAATATTTAAACTATGCGGAAAATGATTTCCCTACAGCAAAGCTACTGAGTAACCAAGTTTTTAGTCTACCAATTTCAGGCTATATGTCTAATGAGAATATTGAAAAAATACTTTCCAGTTGTATTTTATTTGATTAATGAATAAATCATATAGAGCTATTGGTTATTATGCTATAGCGAATATTGTCATTGCCGCAACGGGGATGTTGTTGACTGTTCTGCTTGCAAGGGAGCTGGGAGCGAAGCGTTTTGGTGATTTTGCCAGCTTTTTAGCTTTACAAAATATTTGGGCGACAATTTCGTTTTGCAAATTTGACAGTAGGATTGCTCAATGTAATTCGAATTTTTCCACAGTCTTGGTTTATTGGTCCGGTTTTTCAATTGGTATAATTTTATCTCTATTATTTACTGCTCTTACTCTTTTTAGTGGCATAGATGCCCTATATGTTAAATATGTGTTTCTTAGTGGATTTGCATTATCTGTTTTCGACGCTCTTTCGTTAAGGGCTGCTTATCAGAATAAGGTATTAACTGGAAGTGGTTACCGATTTTGTAGGGTGGTGTGTCCATTGTTAGCTGTTTACCTTACTATAGTTAATGGTGAAAGTTTAAAGATCGCAATTATTATTTCAACACTTTTATTGCTAATTTTCATATTAATCACCGCTTTTCGAAGTCCTTCGTTAAAAGTGTTGAGGTTTATGATTTGTAAGTCGTTTTCTGCTTTTAAAAATGGCTTGTATCCAGCAATATTAATGAGTTTAACAAACTCTATTTGGTTAAATGGTATGACCCCATTTTTAAATCTTGTTTTATCTCCGTCTACGTCTGGAGTATTTGCTTTTTTACAAAGAGTGCTAGGGGGAGGATTTGGCTTACTTGGTCATGCTATTTTTATGAGTTTGACATCAAAGGAACATACTACCTTCTTTAAGTGGAGTTATTACAAAACCATAATAAAGGCTTGTTTTGTTTTGTCTTCTATTGGTTGCATTACTTTATATATATTGCTCTATTTTTTTGGCAATGAGCTTCTTGGTAGTGATTGGTCTTTTGAGCTACCTCTTTACTTTTCGATATCAGTATTTTTAGTCTTTTCGTTCTCTATTGGCTCTATAAGTATTCTTGCAATACGCTTACACGATGAGTGGGTTTTGTTACTCTGGCAGGTAATAGCAATTATTTTCTGGTTAATTTCTTATATGTTATTCAAAGATGGCTTCTTGAGTTTTTCATTAATCTTAGGTGGTTTTCTATATATATATTTACTGTTTAGATGGCGTTATTTGCTTGTTCGAAAGGAGGTGACTGATGGGATTGTATAAATTAAGGGATGTAATAGACAAAATATATTACTGGATATGCTCAAAGGTTCGATTTTTGCGAGCGATATATGAAACTCGAGGAACTGGTAATCAAATTACTTTAACTAATATATTTAAACAAAAAATTATTGGTTATAACCGTTTTGTTCCTTGGCCCGTACATCCATCTTCTACGGTGTTTGGTATAAGGTGGATTAAAATTGGGGTAAATACAGCGCCTGGTTTGTCTTTTGGAAATTATATTTTCGCTAAGGAAGGAAGCCCTGTTGAAATTGGTGATTACACTTTAGTTGCTCCAAATGTTTGTATCGCAGGGTTTAGCCACGATATATACAATATTCACTCTTACTCCGAAAAAGGTGGTGTTTCAATCGGTGCTTATTGTTGGTTAGGTGCTAACTGTGTAGTATTACCTGGTGTGATATTAGGAGAGCATACAGTTGTTGCTGCTGGGAGTGTTGTTACTAAGTCATTTGAAGAAGGCTATTGTGTTATAGGAGGTAACCCGGCAAAAATTTTAAAGACATTGGATATTAATAAAGTAGTGAAACATAAGAGTGAATTTGAATATATTGGTTATAAGAAAGTTAGGTGATATGTGACATGTTATTGTGCTACCTAAGCCTTTTAGTGTGAAGTAAAATATTTTTCTGTCAGGTTGAGTAACGTCTCTCACGTAAATAGTTTGCTGACGTTTTAATTATTCTTAAAATGGTAT
>JADGFH010000537.1 GCA_016743925.1 Labilibaculum sp. | reverse complement strand
GTATACGAATTCTCATTTCCTTTATTTTCTTTTGTATACTCATCCTCTATAGAAGTATACTCTCTCTTTAATTTATAACCTACATTTTGAGAAGACAATTGAAAACCTGTACGCAATTTACCCCAACGGCTCAGTCGAACCTGAACATCGGTATCTAGACCAAATTTCCTTATGGTGTTGGCCTTCTCTGTCTTGTCAATCTCATCGTAAACACGGCCAATAGAATTATAATCGAGATTGTAATATGAATATTCTCCTTTAATATTATGGCGAACATTTTTACTCCACCTTCGTTCTGAAATTAAGCTCAGTCCCTGATTCTTAATTTTTAATCTGTTTCTATTTCTATAGTCCTCATTAAAAGAAAAGGAATAATCTAAATCATTAACTGAATACAAATAGCTCACATATAATTTATGACTATCTGAAAAATTTATACTTGTATTTAAAGCTAAATCTTTAAAATAAAAATCAGTATTTGATTTTGCATATTGAGAAGGAACCTTCTCGTTCTCTGATATTACCGTATTCTGAAAAATACGTTCGGAATAATTATTAAAGGTCGGTGTCCAAATTAAATCGGCATATGATCTTCGAGCAGATACACTAAAACTCACTTTGTCTTTCTTTAAAGGAATGTCAAGCAAAGCATCCACAAAATTAAAATTAACGCCCAAGCTTCCTCCTATACGATCGAGAGGTCTTCTATCTGATCGCATATCAATAACGCCAGAAACCCGATTCCCATAGTGAGCACTTGCATCACTTCGAAAAACCTTCACATTCGAAATTTGATGTGGGTTTAAAGCCGAAATCATACCAAAGAAATGGGAATTGTGATAAATTGTGATTCCGTTCCACAAAATAAGATTCTGATCTGGAGTCCCTCCCCTGATGTGTAAATCAGAACTAGACTCAGACGGACTAATAACTCCTGGGAGGAGTTGCAAGCCTTCAAATATTTCTGGTTCAGGTGAAGCTGTAAACGATTCAAAGTCTTCAGTAGAAAGAATGATTGAACCATCATAGTTGTTACCTGTCCCATCACTTATCTGATCAATAAGAACTTCCCCTAATTGCTCATACGATTCACTTAGTTCTATTTTTACGGGAAGATTCTTGCTAATGATATTAGCTGAAAATTTAAGCGAAGTAAACCCGATGTATTGGACTGATATCGTATCTGATGGGCTATTATTTTGGAGTTCAAAATACCCTTCCTTATCAGAGGAGCTACCTATGTTCCTACTGCGGTTTATTATTGTTCCTCCCCAAAGTGGTGTTTGCGTTAACTTATCAACCAGCCTGCCTTTTACCGTAATGAGTTTCTGTTCTTTACTTTTTTTCACAATAATATACCTTGCGCTTATATTCTCAAAAGTTAATTGAGTTTCTTTTTGAAGCTTAGCAATTATAGTTTCTAAGCTCGCATTGCTTATTTCAAAACTAAACTTTAGTGTATTCACAACATCTTCTCGATACGAGAAGCGAACCTCAAACTGAGACTCAAGTTCATTTAGAACCTCTTTTAAGCTTCCATTTTCGATACAAAGCGTCCCAGTATTCTCTTGCGACAAAAGGGGGATAGTAGCTAGAATTAAAGAAAGTAATATTATGTATCTCATTATTTACGAAACAGCAATACCTGATTTTTATCTTTTATTTTATATTTAATATCCATTGGGTAAAAAACAGATTTAAGAGCTAACTTCAAATTATCATGTGTAAAACTCCCTGTAAAACGTTGACTTAAATCAACTCCCTTCGCTTCGAAATGAATCTTATAATGACGCTCAAGAGCTAAAACAACCTCTTTAAGGGGCAGGTTTTTAAAGGTACTCTCTCCCTTAACCCATGCTGGCGATTGTTGAGTAAAGGTCCATAGCTCTTCATTATCATTGATATAGCGAATTGCATCTCCAGCTTTAAGTATAACAGCACTTCCCATATAATCAACCTTTACACGACCTTCGAAACATTGTACTTCAAAATAATTATCCCGAGCAAACACATTAAACTCAGTTCCTAATACACTAACGTTTCCTTTATTGGTATGTACCGTAAATTTCGAGCCTTTATTAACTTTAAAATAAGCTTCTCCATTTAGATTTAGGTCTCTTTTTTCTTTCCATGTCTTTTTTACAAAAGATAGTTCAGACTTTGCATTTAGTTTTACTGACGAACCATCGGGTAAGTTAAAAGCAAGCTGTTCTCCCAGTTGGCTATTAAATTTTATTTCTGATGGAAATAAAAAGAATATCCCCATAATTATAGCAACAGAAGCGGCAACTGCATATGACCATATAGAATATGCTGGTTTACGTATTATGGCTCCTCTACTTTTCAAGAGTGCTTTAAAAGCTTTTTCCGTATCAAAAGCAGGAGCTTTTAGCATATTTGCTGTGTCTACAATCTTTTTATAAGAATGAAAGTCCCCTCTCTTCTCAAAAGCTTCTAACTCCACATCGGATAACTTGCCATCAAGCCATCTCGCCAAAAATGTATCATCTGTGAAATCTTTATTCATGGGTTTAAAATTAAGTCCTAAAATTACAGGTAAGAGTGAAATACAGTCCCTAACATTGTTAAAAACAACTGACTATGATTTTTTTTTTTTCGTGTATTCACTAATCCCTTTCATTAAATACAACAAGAGAAAAATGAATTACCCTACCTAAATATTATCATTTCCAATTTTTTCTCTCAGAGTAATCAATGCATTATGCATTCTTTTTTCTATAGCTTTTACTGATATATCTAGCATCGAAGCTATTTCGGCATATGTTTTTTTATCAATTCTATTCAATAAAAAAACGACTCTTTGCTTTTCTGGTAAATCCGAGATTGTTTTTTCTAAAAGTACCTTAAACTCTAGTTCTTCCATAAGATATTCCGGACTCTCACTATTTATCTCTTCTGGTGTTTCCTGATGATATTTTAATTTTACTTTTTGATGTGTTATAAGATTCAAAAAAATATTTTTTGCGACCGTATAGATATATGATTTCGCTTTCAGGAAAAGTACTTTTTTACAATTTTCCCAAAGCTTAATAAACGCTTCCTGCACAATATCATGTGAAATATCAGTATCTCCACATTTGTAGTATATAAAATTATGAAGTAAAGGGGCATGCAAATCGAAAACCTTCTCGAACACTTTCGTTTTACACAAAGATAAATCTGTATTTTTCTTATTTGAATCTTCCACGTATTTTCTTTCAGTTCATAAGTAAACCATGTTATACACTAAACACGGCCCAATTTAAATTAAAATTTAATACCATCCCAGTACTATTATGCATTTACTTATCAAAGAAAAAATATAGTATAATTTAAACCTACAATCAAGCCTGCTTTTTTATACTCTACATATAAATTAATCACGTGCATATACCTAAGATGGATACATAAACAGCTTCAATATTATCAATCAGTATTCCAATAAGTTAGTAGATGCAAAAATTGCTTGTAAACATCCTATCACAGTTTTTTTTATTAAAAAAAAAGTAGGGTAACCCAATACGATCCTTGTTTAAGAATTAAACGAAACTTAATTCAAACTAAAAAAATCATATTATGCTACTTAATAAAAAACTAAGGTTACTTTTTGTTGTCCTATTATCATTTATGACTCTTAGTACGTTTAATGCCTGTGAAAAGGATGATGAAAATATTGAACCCAAAAAAGAAGAAACTCCTAAAAAAGAAGAAAAGCCCAAAGGCGAAAATAATGAAGAAGGAGAAGGTGATATTTCCGAGTATTCTGTAAACGGTCGAAAAATTACTAAAACAAAAGACTATACAGTTACTGGTGATCTCTTAAAATTACAGAAAGACACAAAACAGCATACTGAGGTATGGGAACTAGTAAGTAAGGTCGTTCCTGATAATTTCACAAAATTTTTCAATGAATACGTTGTTTTCGCAGGTGAAAAGAATGGAACTGCAGGCTATGTTTCTCAAACTACCAGTGATCTTACCCAATGGGTAATAGGAATAGCAATTGATTTTGCATACGAAGGTGGTTTTAACAAAGACGGCGAATTAGCTTATACCATTATACATGAGTTCGGTCATGTTGTAACACTCAATAATACTCAAGTCGATTCTAAAATAGCAGAAAAAGACAGTAAAACCTTTTTTACTGGTGAAGGAGCTGTTAGAAAGAATTCATACATAAATACAATATTTCAAAAATTCTGGAAAGATGTATATAAAGAATTCCAAGCTGTAGGAGATGACGAAACGAAGAGTGAAGCTTTCTACGAAAAATATAAAGACCGATTTGTAACCAAATATGCCTCAACAAATCCAGGTGAAGATATCGCCGAAATATTCACTCATTTTGTGATAAAAGATAAACCAACTGGCAATACCATTGCAAACAAAAAGGTTAAACTTTTTTACGAGTATCCTGACTTAATTAAACTAAGAAACCATATTCGTAAGTCATTGAAGATTGGGACTAAATCTAAATCGGCTATGAATGTTAAAGTATGGAAACGTGGTGCAACTATTGGTAAGAAAGGACAAAAACGATAATAGAATTGGTATTTAACCTACTCTACTAGTTGATTCTTTTTTTAGGGGATTAAGAATCAACGAAGCTATCATCCTAGCTCATAGCTGGGGTGATGCTTCATTTTGAATTTTTGTTGTTAAAATCTCTGTTTTTTTCTGTAAATCCTTTTTAT
>JADGFH010000536.1 GCA_016743925.1 Labilibaculum sp. | reverse complement strand
ATCAAAACATTAATGTCACAAGTTGATCATTTAATTATTGGTGGGGGTATGACTTACACTTTTGTGAAAGCAATGGGTGGAACTATCGGAAACTCATTAGTAGAAGATGATAAATTAGAAACTGCTAGAGAAATTTTGAAGAAAGCTAAAGATAACAACGTGAAATTACACCTTGCTACTGATGCTTTAATTGCTGATGATTTTTCTAACGATGCAAATACAAAAGCTTGCGATGTAAATGCTATTCCTGAAGGATGGATGGGATTAGATGTTGCTGATGCAACTATTGAAAGCTTCAAAAAAGTTATCGAAGAATCTCAAACAATTCTTTGGAACGGTCCTGTTGGCGTATTCGAAATGGATACTTTTGCTAAAGGAACAAAAGCAATTGCTGATGCGATTGTAACAGCTACTGAAAAAGGTGCTTTCTCGTTAATTGGTGGTGGTGATTCTGTTGCTGCAATCAACAAATATGGTCTTGCTGACAAAGTAAGTTATGTTTCTACAGGAGGTGGTGCTTTATTAGAATACATCGAAGGAAAAGAACTTCCAGGTGTAACAGCTATTAGAGGATAAATAAATACAAAATACATTCCTAAGGGAATTAGAACGCAGTCCAATAATGGATTGCGTTTTTTTTTATTCAATTTTAATCAAGTAATTTTGAACATTTTCATAATATTTTCGTAACATAACTTTTGTATATAACTACAACTACTTATTTTATGAAAAAATTTCTACTTGTATTTGTTACCATATTTGCTATTCTTGTGTTAAAAATAGAGCATAGTTATGCACAAATTGACAGCCTGCACTATATTCCCCCAATGTGTTCATTTACAAATTCTTCAAGCAATGTAGATGATCATCAAATGGTATTGACAACGACAGAAACTACTGCTTTTACAGTTACAGTTCAAAATAATGATGGAACATTTGTTAGAACTGTAAATTTATCAAACACCAGCCCACAAAAAGTTAGCCTAAATTGGCCAGGACGTGTTCTCAATTCTCAAGGAATAATTGGTACGACCCAACTGAATCAAGTTTTAGATACAGAAGGTTTGATTGTTTCAGGTCCAAAGAAATTTTTTGTTAGTATTCAAAATAAATCAGGTGCACAGGGAGATCTATTAACTTCGAAAGGAACTACAGGATTTGGCACAGATTTTTATAGTGGACACATGTATTCAACTGTTGGTAGTTATGATAGTCATAATGGTCATTTTATTGGAACAATGGCAACGGAAAATAATACCAACATTACTTTTAGCAATCCCAATGTTCGCTTTGCCAGTAAAACAACAAACACATTTACTGTTAGTTTGAATAAAGGCCAATCTATAGTTATTGGTGTTAGCGTAAATCAAATTAAAAATCAGCAAGGAGGAACTAAAAATTTAAATGTAGTCAATGGAACACATATAACTTCTAATAAACCAATAGCAGTTAGTTCTGGGTCAATGTGTGCTTCAGGTAAGCCTGGTAATGGTCCTGGACGTGATGTCGGATTTGATCAACTTGTTCCAACCGATGTGGTTGGAGATGAGTATATTATAATTAAAGGAGAAGGGAGAACTGGTGGAGCAGACCAGAATGAGAGAGCACTTATTGTTGCTACGGAAGCAAATACAGTTATCACCTATAAAAACAATTCAAAAACGGAAACATTGGCAAATGCTGGTGATTACTTTTTTACTAGTATTAGTGATTTTAGTAATACCACAAATGGAAACTTATACATCAATTCTGATAAAAAAGTATTTGTTTACCAAACCTTATCAGGTGCAAATAAAAAACAAACAGCTGGATTGTGTTTTATTCCACCCTTAAAATGTACTGCAGATAAAGAAGTAACAATTGCCTATGCAAACAAACTTTCAAGCCTTACGGTTAGTCCAATACTAAAACTTGTAACACAAACAGGTTCTCAGATACAATTAAATGGAGTCAACCTTCAAAATGCCAATAGTTATAGAAGATCTGTTCCTGGAAATACATACTGGGAAACCTATAATATTCCTAATACTGAACTTCAAAAGACTGCATATGGCGCAGGAGCAAATTGGATTTATAAAATATCTTCAACCGGTGCATTAAATGCTATGCTTGCTGTTCAAAGTGGAAATGTTGGTGGTGGTGGCTTTTTCTCTGGTTTTGGTGATGTGCCACAAATAGAGCAGAATCCCGAAATTGAGTCACAAGGTTTATGTGGTGATAATGTTCAATTAACAGCAACAGGTTTCGATTTCTATAATTGGTATAAAGATGGTATTATTGTATCTGCAAGTGATGATGAAAACTACGAACCATCTGAACCTGGAAGATATAAAGTAACAGGACTATCTCCTTGCGGAGGGTCAAATACCGAATCTTTTCCTTCCAATGAAATTCGAATTCTACCATGTTTATCTGTAAATCCTTCCAGTATAACGATTACTGAAGGTACTGATTTAAATGCTGTATTTCGAGTTGAATTATCCCATATTTGGCCAATATCAGATAATATAGATGTTACTTTTAGCTATCAAACAGTAGCTGGAACAGCAGCTAGTGGGCAAGATTTCACTCCTAAAACTGGTACTGCAACGATTCCATCTGGCTCTGCTTATGTAGATATACTTGTACCAATTACAAATGATATCTTAAATGAAGATGATGAAAACTTTACTTTCACCATTTCTAATGTTGTTGAAGCCATAGAAAGTATTACTGTAGGTACCGCGACCATAAAGGATGATAATGATCCAATGCCTACAATTTCTGTTTTTGATCAATCAGTAAACGAAGATGCTGGAACCATAACACTGCAAGTGAATTTAAATACAGCTAGTGGTAAAACAATTACAACCAACTACAATTTAGCAGATAATACCGCAATTCAACCAAATGACTATACCGCTTCAACATATTCTGGTAGCTTAAGTTTTGCTGCTGGTGAAACAAGTAAAAATATCTCTTTCAATATTATTGATGATAATATTTATGAATCTAGAGCTAATGAATTTTTCACTGTCGAGTTAAGCAGTTTGATTAACACCATAGCAGGAAATATTAATGCTAACATTTCAATTATTGATAACGAACCCCCTCCTGTAATAAATATTGCCGATGATAGTGAGACGGAAGGTACAAGTATTGTATTCCAAGCAAACTTAAGTCATGCTGCCAATGTAGCAATCACTTTCAATTATGCTATCGTCTTGAGTAATGGGTCTGGAAATGCAAAACAACAAGATTTTATAAATTATTCTTCTTTCTCTTCAGGAACAATAACCATTCCTGCAGGTCAAACCACTTTTAATTTTCCTGCATTTACAACCAAGGATGATAACGCCAATGAACAAGCTGAAAATTTCATTGTCAATTTCTCTGCTGTTACAAATGCTACTCTTGGCAATACATCTGCCACAGGAACTATTTTAGATAATGAAGGCAATCCAACACTTTCTATTGCAGGAGCTTCTGCAACTGAAGGGAATACAATCAGTTTTACCATTTCGGTAAGTCCTATAAAAAGTTCTGCTATTACTTTTGATTACAGAACAATAAATGGAACGGCCACTTCTCCAGCCGATTTTAACGGAGTAGGATGGACTTCAATTACACTTCCTGCAAATCAGTCAAGTATGACCTTATCTATATCTACAATTCAAGATACTGATGAAGAAGGAGATGAAATTTTTACTGTTGAAATTGGGAATCCACCTTTTAAGGTAGATATAGCAAGTGGATTGAATATAGCAACGGGAACCATTATCGATGATGACGATACACCAATTGCCAAAAATGATAACTACTCGGTAGATGAAGATGCTGTTCTTACAAATAATGTAATGGCTAATGATTTAGGTCTTAGTGATGCACCAGTAACCGTCGTTTCTAATACAAATCCAGCTAATGGATCTCTAACACTTAATGCTGATGGAAGTTTCACCTATACGCCAAATGCAAATTATACAGGTTCCGATTCGTTCCAGTATACGATACAAGATGTTGATAGAGATCAATCAAATGCCACTGTAAACATTACTGTTGACCCTGTGAATGATTTACCTATTGCAAATGCCGATACGTATACGATACCAGAGGACACCCAACTTAACGATGATGTAACTAGTAATGATCAAGATTTATTTGACTTACCAATTACAGTAAGTCTGTTAAGTAATGTCAGTAATGGAACACTTACACTAAATGGTGATGGTACATTCACTTATATGCCAAATTCAGAATATTTTGGAACAGATAATTTCTCTTACCAATTAGCAGATGGCAATGGAGATGCAGTAACAGCAAATGTTACCATAAACGTTAGCTTTATAAATGATGGTGCACCAGTTTCTGTTAACGACAATACATCTACCAATGAGGATACTGCTGTTACAATTGACGTATTAGCAAACGATTCAGATGTAGATGGAAATCAAACTATTGACAAAGCAAGTGTATTGATTAAGACAGGCCCTTCAAATGGTACATTGAGTCAGAATTTTGTTACTGGAGAAGTTACTTACACACCAAATAACAATTACACTGGAGCTGATAGTTTTACCTATACAATTAAAGATATATCTGGTTTAGAATCGAATATTGCTACCGTATCAATGAATGTTACCGTAGATAATGATCCTCCTGTTGCCATATGTAAAAGTGGAGTGACAATTTACCTAGATGCAACTGGAAATTACACAC
>JADGFH010000535.1 GCA_016743925.1 Labilibaculum sp. | reverse complement strand
AATCAGCGACGTAAAACCGTGCGAAATGTCTGGAAAAAATACCTTTCTCAGGAAGATTTTGCGATATTAAATATTGATTCGAAATTACGACCAGAAAATCTGGCTCTGGAGTCGTTTGTTAAAGTGGCCAATTTTGTTGCAAAAAGAACTGGGGAATAGTTGGGTGTTTTGTCCTGTTGAAAATGCATGAAACAGTGACCAGCTCTTAAGCTTACACTGTTTCCTGCATTTTCAAGGAGTTTGGGTATAAATATAAGTCACTCTTTTTTAGCTTTCTGATAGTCATTTATTGAATCTAAAAAGTCTTTATCAAAAAGTTTAATCTGATTAATGGCGTTTCGATTAATCAGCATGTCAGATGAGTCATTTTGCATTTTTTCGTGCAGCTGCTTAAAGTCATCGTGCAGGCGTTGAAAGTTGTGGCAGAGTGCGTAAACCAACGATTGTTCTTCGGGTTCGATAAAATAAGATAAAAACTCAAGGGTGTAGTTGGTCATTTCCGAGCTGATATCGCAAT
Source organism: Labilibaculum sp. (assembly GCA_016743925.1). Classification (GTDB taxonomy): domain Bacteria; phylum Bacteroidota; class Bacteroidia; order Bacteroidales; family Marinifilaceae; genus Labilibaculum. The sequence goes on along the minus strand of JADGFH010000535.1, from coordinate 4,191 downwards.
TTTTTGCGAGGTTGTTTTTTATCTGATCGTTATATTTTTTGACGACCCGGTCAATGGTTTTATCTTTTTGTACGGGCTGTTTTATCATTTTTTTTTCCTGTTTGCTGATTGATAAAAGTTAAAAACTGGCCGACAGACTGTGATAATTTTTACGGATTAAATTCACCTGAATTAATTATCACCTGGCCAGAAAACGGCGTTTTTTTTTGCTTTTAATGAATAAAAATCTGTAACAGGTAACCGTTCAACCTTTACTTCCTGTCTCCTCCAGTTTTTCAAACCATGTGACGGCAGTTACCCGAGCGGGTATTGGTTGACGAGATAACAAGGCGCACTTATCCCGCAATCAATCTGACCACATCTCAGTCTGGGTTTTAAATTGCTTTAAAACTGACTAAAAAATAGACATAAACTGCCTGAAGTTTTTAAATGGAACGATTAATAAAGGCTTAGCCTGAAGATTTTCTTCTTAAATAACAGAAGGTTAAACGAAAAATAAATAACGAGGTTATAAAATTGAATGGTTTGAGCAAGCGAACTCGCGCTGTTGGCTGTGACATTGTACAATGCACATAAGTCATCTGTTTTTCTCCAGTAGAGTTAAACGTATGGCCAGTTTGATTGAGAGTTGGTGCTCTCTTTCAAGTGACCGCTAACTGAAAGGTTGGCGGTTTTTACCCTTAAATTGTCCGGGTCGGTTTATAAAAATGAGAACACGCGTCTCGGACAAAACAAACTTTCAATTCATTATTAAGCCCCGTTAATTTATCACAAGTCAGTGTGAAATGCTTTTGTTTTTATGTTGAATTTGCAATTATATTTTTTGCAAAATCAGATGTTAATTTTTCTTGTTGTATTTGATTTTCTGGTAATTATTTCTATCGGTGTCAGGTTGGTTGTAATAACGGTAAAAAGCTCAGGCAGTTGGTTTAATAAAATTAAATCAAAATTACAAGGCTGTATTTCTAACCAGTTTAAAAACCTCAAAAATCGAATCTTTTTATTGAAAACTTGATCGATTATCTCGTTCGATTATATTTCAGATTAAAAGTAAGGTGTCATTTTTTAAATGGGTGGGAGAAGGGCTGGTTTTGTTGTAGGATATTTTCTATTGGTAGAGTGTCTGGTGATGATTGTAGGATTATGGCTGTCCCAGCTTTTCGGGGGTAATTTAGTCCGTCGAGCCGAAGAGATGAAGGGCTTGCGGATTACCCATAACAAATCCTTACCTTCAGATCTGGTTGAAAAGTCTGAGTTAACCGATTTGGCTGTTAATGGTTAGGAATAGCCTAACCACCACTATTAAGCTGGAGGACCATGCAATGAGTGCATTAAAAATCTACCCACAGCAGGCCGAAACTAAATTAATTACCACGCTATTTGATAGTTCTAAGCTCATTTATGCGCAAGGCCGCTTCGATACATGGTGTATTTAGCATGTAGCCGATGGAGATCAACATGCTATCAAAGATATTGAAGTATTTTCTATGCTGCATAAGTACTCAAATACTATTGAAGGGTTCAAAATTTATGCAGATTTTATAACAGTGTTTAATAAAATAACTTCTCAAGTTGATTATGATTTAATTCTAATAATCAAAGAAATTTCAAAGGGTTATATGGAATGTTCGGACATGGAATTTGTATTTTCTTTTTTATACTCAGGTATGGTCGCAGAGGAAAACAGGTATGGTCGCAGAGGAAAATAAGCGCAATGCCGTAGTTAAAAAATATATCAAGCGTCTAGGTGTTCACCAGGTGTTAATTGAAGGAGTACATCTTAAAATTGCATCGGTTTACTCAAAAGGGAAAAAGTGTCTAGAGTTAAAATTAGAATGCGAAGCTTCTATACCAATAATAATTTTCAACAAATTAAAAGCTTAAGAGGAGGTAAGTATTTATGACTTGTATTACTCCAGCACAATGGTTAAGAGGTTTTTTAGAGAAACGAGAACTTGACGTCGTTTCTCGGGATCCACTATTTACCTATCAAACTACTAAAGAAGAATATCAATCGTTAAAAAGCGTAGTGTCGAATTTTCGGCCTAAGATCACGGTAAGTGTATCAAATCACAAAGACTGGTCTGCGTGTTTTGTCCTGTGGTGTGCAGAGTGGTACAGACGCGAGTATCAAACTGGAGATGGATGGTCTTGGCACTCAATTTGGCAAGAATTAAATTATGAGCTAGGTGCTTCCGAATTAAGTTCAATCGTTCCACTCGGTTTAGAATCCTTCTGGTATAGACCAATTCGTACTTACACGGAAAGGCGAAACTTTTTAGGATCGGTTTTTATTGAAGGTGGACTGCCTTTTAAACTGATCAGTTCTCGGGAAAATAAATTTGGTGACTTAATTCGTAAAGTTCTACGGAATTATTATCAGGTTGATCTTCTCGGAATAAAATTAAATGATTTAATTGCTCGGTATCTAGACTATTTACCCAGCGTCTTTTCAGAAGATGAATCTATCGAATTGATTTCTAGTATAGTGCGGAATCTAATGAGTTTGGCTGGAAAAATAGATACCGATGATGAGAATAATCAACCTTCAGAACAGCTAGACAAAATCATACCGGAGTGGCGAACTCAATTTCCAATCCCGTTAGATGATGAAACAGGCAAAGGATTATTAAATAATTGGCTACAAGGCGCATCATCAGCTAACTCTTCAATTAAGAAATATCAATCGAAACTTTCTTGCAAACACTATTTAGAATTAGAAGATTTATCAATATATTCGGAAGTATCTTTACCTAAGACCCTTAATTTCTCTTTTGGCAAAAGTGAAGTAAATTCAAGCAAGTTGGATTTAAGTCTCTTGGAGGGCGTAAACAAAAGAGCAACATTTGGAAGTGTTTTTGCTCAATTCGAAATGTCTCGAACGATTGTAAAACCGAGAAAAAAGGGTGGGAGATTGCCTAGAAATAATGTTTATACGCCATTGTTTATTGATATTTCAGAAGCAGGAGTAAGTAAAGAAAAACTTCAAGTAGAAGACTCCTCTATTCCTCTAGGTGAAGTACCTATTGGATTTGTTAAAGAAGATGGAAAATATCTTTACATAGGACAATCTAGTTTTTCGACGAAACATAGCAAGATATATGTTTCGGTTCCATTGGAGCATAAAGTGGATATTTTAAATGGCTATGTCGAGAAAGATAGTGTAATTAGCAACAACTCTCTCGAATTAGATTGGTATCTGGTCTCCGGTGATGTGCGTTTTAATTGCACTGATTGTCATTATCGCATTCGCACAAACGCTTCGTCTAATACAAGCGGTATGCTTGAAATTGATGGTGATGAGTTGCAATGGGAAACTAAACCTGCTCGAATTTACCAAGGTGTGCCTAGAGTTAAACCAATAGACGGTGATACTGAATCTACTTACGGATTAACAACTCTTTTAGATAATAGGCCCGTCAATACATTAAGTGAGTATGAGAAATATGGGCAGCATACATTTAGTGTTAAAAACAATCAAAACGACACTTTATTCAGGCGAAAAATCGCAGTGCTACCTTCTGATTTCAATGTTTCTTTTTGTAGTACAGATAAGAGTGCTGAAATAATCATTAGCACACGCCATTCAATTAATGCTCAATTAGAGGTCGAAGATTCTAAAATAGCTCGTACAAAAAATGGGAACGCTAGAGTTTTCACTATTCAACCGAATGACATTCCTCCTGCAAAAGTAAAATTGATTGTCCAAGCTAATTTAGAACGAGACCCTGTAGAAATTATCCTTCCTTATCCTGCTCATGGTATTTATGGATATGATAGTGAAGGCCAGTCATTACCTCGGGAATTAACCGTCAATCAGCTACTTGGCTCAGAGCTTTATCTCTACTCAAATAAAAACAGAAACGAAGAATTTAAGGTAGAGATTGCTTTAAGACCTCTTGTCACGAATTCACCATATTTCACCTATAGCATTTTTGTTGGGGAAAAGCCGCAGTCAATTAATCTGTATAGTTTTAAGGAACGAATTTTAGAACTTTTCTCATTGTCTGACGACTTACGCGCAGAAGTACAGATCTCTGTCACCAGCAGCTCAAATTTAAAGCGGATGTATATAGTAAAACGATATTCCTCAGGGGTGTAGATCTGTCTCTGCGCACAAAATCAACAACTTAGCGTTAATTACTGGTTGAAACTGATCAAAAGGTCACAGAATTACACGCATAAAAAAAG